>NZ_JBNFOB010000001.1:0-44663 GCF_057364565.1 Micrococcus sp. LASM2_SD2
ACCGTCCGCGTTCCGTGCCGACGGCGACCCCCCGCCTCCACTGACCCCGGCGACCGGTCGCCGTCCTCGACCGCGCCCACGGCGCCTCCACGTCAGGCTCCGCCGACGAGTCGGCCGAGGCGTCCCCGCCCGCCGGGGGCACGCCGGAGACGACCACAGCGGAACGCGACCTGGACAGCGCAGACTCACCGACCGTCGTCGTGAACAAGGCCCGGCCCCTGGACCCGGTGGACTACGCACCGGACCCGCTGCGGACCGTGGCCGGGGTGCAGCTGCGGGCCGAGGCCGCCGCGCCCTCGAGGCCTGCGTGCCGAGGCCGCCGCCGCCGGCCACGACCTCACCGTCCTCAGCGGCTACCGCTCCTACCCGCGCCAACGCGACGTCTACGCCGACTGGGTCGATCGCCACGGGGGCACGGCGGCCGCAGACCGGGTGTCTGCCCGCCCCGGCCACTCCGAACACCAGACGGGACTGGCCGTGGACGTGGGGGACGCGGCCACACCCGACTGCGACCTCGCCGCCTGCTTCGGCCAGACCTCGGCCGGGCGCTGGGTCGCCGCGCACGCCCACGAGTACGGCTTCGTCATCCGCTACCCGGCCGCGCGGAAGCCGTCACCGGGTTCTCCGCGGAGCCCTGGCACCTGCGCTGGCTCGGACCGGAGGCCGCCGCCGAGGTGCGCACGGCAGGCGGCGTGGTGGAGACCGCCTTCGGGCTGCCGGCCGCCCCCGGACTACCCCCGGGTGAGCACGGACGACCACCCGGATGGGACGGACCGCCCGAGGCCCGCGGGCGACCGACCCCACCCCACCGACGCCGGTTGCGGCGCACCGAGGGACCCGCTCCTGCGCCGGTGTGACAAACATCGCGTCGCTCAGGGGTTGAATGTGTCCAGGGACACACGATTTCCTCTCCCCGGCCCCTGGGCGGCGGCTTAGAGTACTTTTCATGCTTCAGGGTTTCAAGGACTTCATCATGAAGGGCAACGTCATCGACCTTGCCGTGGCCGTCGTCATGGGCGGCGCGTTCGGCGCGGTCGTGAACGCGCTCGTCGAGGCGGTGCTCATGCCGCTCATCGCCGCACTGTTCAAGATGCCGAACTTCGACAGCTTCCTCGTTCTCGACATCAACGGCGTGCTGGTCAAGTTCGGCGTGCTGCTCACCGCCATCGTCAACTTCCTCCTCATCGCCGCCGCCATCTACTTCGTCATCGTCCTGCCGATGAACAAGATGATCGAGCTCCGCAACCGCCGCCTGGGCATCGACCCGGACGCCGAGGAGCTCACCGCCGACCAGGCCCTGCTCACCGAGATCCGCGACCTGCTGGCCACCCAGCGCGGCGGCTCCGTCAACGGCGAGCCGCGTCTCTGATACACCCCTTCCCCACCGACACCGCGAGGCCCGGTCGATCCGCACGGATCGACCGGGTCTCCTCGCTTGTCCGGCCCCGACGGCCCGCACTGCGGTCAGCGGGCCCCGGCAGGGTACGCAGATACGGCTCGGTGACGCTGCGCAGCACCTCCAGCGCGGCCTCGAGGTCCATGCCCTCGCCGAGCAGGGGCCCACCGCATGCAGGGAGGCGCTCAGCAGGAAGGCGGCCGCTGCGCGTCCTGCGCCCCGAGCGCGCGGAGCTCGGCACGGAGCGGGGCCGCGGCCTCGGCATGCAGCCGCCGCGCCTGTGCGGCCAGGAGCTCACCGGCCGTATGGGCGCCCTCGAGGACGAGGGACAGGTTCGTCCCGAAGTAGGCCTGGACGCGGTCCACCGGATCGGTGTGCTCGTCCATCGCGGCACGGACCGCATCGAGCCAGCGCGGCGTCGCGTCCGCGGCCAGGGCCAGGAGCAGGTCCCCGCGCGAGGGGAAGTACAGGTAGAGGCTCGGTCGGGCCAGTACCGTCCGTTCGGCGATCCGGCCCATGGCCGGGAGCCGGCCGTCCTCGCCGATCAGGGCATGGGCCGCGTCCAGGGTGGCGCGCACCTGGACGCCTCGGTGCTCGGCGACGGTCGACGCCGTGACCCTCGGCATGCTTCCTCCTGCTCCTCGCCCTGCCTCCATCTTCGATCCTGCCTGCCCGCCCCGCACAGCCGGGCGGTGCGGCCCGGAGAGCGGACACCGTGTCGCAACGCGGGGCAGGACGGCGGTCCGCTGCCGTACCCCACCGGCGCCGACGGCCAGGTGCCGATGACAAGAGGAAGGGCCCGGACGACGTGCGCCGTCCGGGCCCTCCTCCGGGCGCCGGGGCGCGGCGTGGCCTCCCGCCGGGTTCGGGCGGCAACGGCGTTCAGTCTTCCGCGGGGGTCTGCCCCCGGGGCTCGTTCCCGCGGTCCAGGCACGGGGCCCAGGAGAAGCGGGCCTCGTCCTCGCACTGCGGCAGCTCCGTCACGGCGAAGGCGGCCACGAGCATGGCGGCGACCACGAGGGTCAGCACGATGAGCAGGGTCCAGCGGTGCGGCGGCCCGTCCGGGACCACCGGGACCTCGTCGCCGCCGGCCTGTTCGGGAGTCACGTCAGCCGTGCAGGGCGAGCTCGCGCTTGACGACCTCGGCCAGCTCCTCGGCCTCGCGGCGTGCGGTCTCCTGGTCCGGCGCCTCCACCATCACGCGGACGACCGGCTCGGTGCCGGAGGGACGCAGCAGGACACGGCCCTCGGACCCGAGACGCGCCATGGCGGTGGAGACCGCGGCCTGGACCTCCGGGTCCTCGGCCGTGCGGGTCTTGTCCACCCCGGTCACGTTGATCAGCACCTGGGGCATGTGCTCCATCACGGTCGCGAGCTCGGACAGGCGCCTGCCCGTCCCCGCCACACGCGCCGCGATGTGGAGGCCGGTGAGGACCCCGTCGCCGGTGGTGGCATGGTCGGCGAAGATCACGTGACCGGACTGCTCGCCGCCGAGCGAGTACCTGCCGTGCTTCATGCCGGCCAGGACGTAGCGGTCCCCGACGCGGGTCTCCACGACCCGCACGCCGGCCTCCCGCATGGCGAGCTTCAGGCCCAGGTTGGACATGACCGTGACCACGAGGGTGTCGTCCTTGAGCTCGCCGCGGTCCTTGAGGGCCAGCGCCATGATGCCCATGATCTGGTCGCCGTCCACGACCTCGCCGTTCTCGTCCACCGCGAGGCAGCGGTCGGCGTCGCCGTCGTGGGCGATGCCGAGGTCGGCGCCGTGCTCCTTCACCGCGGCCTGCAGGGACTCCAGGTGCGTCGAGCCGCAGCCGTCGTTGATGTTCACGCCGTCCGGCTCCGCGCCGATGACCACCACGTCGGCACCGGCGTCCTTGAACGCCTCGGGCGAACAGCCGGAGGCCGCCCCGTGGGCGCAGTCGAGGACGACCTTGAGTCCGTCCAGGCGGTTCGGCAGGGACTTGAGGAGGTGGAGGACGTAGCGGTCCTCGGCGTCGGAGAAGCGACGCACCCGGCCGACCTCGGCGCCGACGGGCCGGAGGGGCTCCTCCTGCTCCAGACGATGCTGGATGGCGTCCTCCTCCTCGTCCGAGAGCTTCTCGCCGCCGCGGGCCAGGAACTTGATGCCGTTGTCCGGGGCCGGGTTGTGGGACGCGGAGATCATGACGCCGAAGTCCGCCCCCAGGTCCGCCACCAGGTACGCGGCGGCGGGGGTGGGCAACACGCCGGCGTCCCAGACGTCCACGCCGGAGGAGGCGAGTCCGGCCACCACGGCGGCGTTGATGAACTCTCCGCTGATCCGGGGGTCGCGGGCCACCACGGCGGTGGGGCGCCGGCCGTCCTCGAAGGCGTCGCCGCCCAGTACGGGGGCCGCCGCCTGGGCCAGGCGCATGGACAGTTCCACGGTGAGGGTCTCGTTGGCCAGGCCACGGACACCGTCGGTTCCGAACAATCTACTCATGATGGACAGCAGTCTACGTCTCCGTCCGCCGCTGGCTCCGGAACACCCGACGAGGATGCCGCCTGTCTGCGAATCCCTCTCGCCCGCGACGTCGCGCTTTTCACGTCCCCTCCCGCCCGGCTCCCGGACGTGGCCGCGGGTGAGGCGGTAGCATGGTCGGTTGAATCAGGTCGTCCGTGCGGCGTGGACCATCCCTCTGCACGTCAGCGACCCGTCCCGTTCCCCTTCCGGAAGGCACCGATCACATGGCGGAGGACCGCGAGAGCACCACCGAGCGCCCCTGGCGGCGGAGGACGGTGCTCGGCACCACCGGGCTGGCCCTGGCCGGCACGCTGGCCGCGTGCACAGACGGAGACGGCTCCGCGGAGCCCGGCGCCACGGCCGGCGGTGAGGCCGGCGGTGAGGCCGGCGGCGGGACGACGACCTCCCAGGAGAGTCCCCGACTCCCGGAGCCGACGATCATCTCCACCGCCGACTGGGGCGCCACCCAGCCGCGGGCCCACCTGCAGACGATCAACGAGCACCCCTCGTACCTGGTCATCCATCACACGACCACCCCGAACGTCACCGACGGCTCACGCGAGGCCGCGATCGACCTGGCCCGACGGGTGCAGAACGGACACGTGGGCCAGGGCTGGGGCGACTCCGGCCAACACTTCACGATGTCCCGCGGCGGCCACATCCTCGAGGCCCGCCACGGCTCGAAGAACGCGCTGGAGACCGGCGAGACGTTCATGCTCGGCATCCACGCCCTCGGCTTCAACGCCTACGCCCTCGGCATCGAGTGCGAGGGCATCTACATGGTCAACCCGCCGCCCCAGAGCCTCTACCAGGGCCTGGTCCACCTCTGCGCATTCATCTGCCAGCAGTACGACCTGCCGCCCAAGCGCATCATCGGGCACCGCGACCTGGTCAAGACGAGCTGCTGCGGCGACGCGTTCTACGCCAAGCTCCCGATCCTGCGCGAGGACGTCCGCAAGTCCCTCGAGACCGGCGAGTACCACGTCTCGGAGGGCTTCGGTGCGGACAACCTGCTGGACGACGCCCACGTGAACCAGGAGTACCTGGACGGCCTCTGAGCGGAGCCCGCACCTCACGACCGGCGCCCCCTCCCCCGGATCGGGGAAGGGGGCGCCGTCGACTGTGCGTCGTTGGTCAGCGCACGCGCGGGAAGGAGCCGCTGCCGGTGTCCTCGCCCAGCTCGGAGAGGGCGGTGGCCGGGCCGCAGATGAGCGGGTCCGGAGCGTGGACGATCGACGTGTCCTTGTTCGGGTACGGGAGGGTGTGCAGCACGTGCCGGATGGCCTCGAGGCGGGCACGCTTCTTGTCATTCGACTTCACGACGGTCCATGGGGCGTCCGCGGTGTGCGTGTAGAAGAACATGGCCTCCTTCGCCGTGGTGTAGTCGTCCCACTTGTCCAGGGAGGCGAGGTCGGTCGGGGACAGCTTCCAACGGCGGACCGGGTCGGTCTCACGGGTGGCGAAGCGGTTCAGCTGCTCGTTCCGGGACACGGAGAACCAGAACTTGATGATGTGGATGCCGGAGTTCACCAGCATGCGCTCCAGCTCCGGGGCCTCACGCATGAACTCGAGGTACTGCTGGGCGGTGCAGTAGCCCATCACGCGCTCCACGCCGGCACGGTTGTACCAGGAGCGGTCCATCATCACGATCTCGCCACCGGAGGGCAGGTGCTGGATGTAGCGCTGGAAGTACCACTGCGAGGCCTCGGCGTCGGTGGGCTTCTCCAGGGCGACCGTGCGGGCACCGCGGGGGTTGAGGTGCTCGTTGAACCGCTTGATCGCACCGCCCTTGCCCGCGGCGTCACGGCCCTCGAAGATGATGAGGACCTTCTGACCGGTCTCCTTGACCCAGAGCTGCATCTTCAGCAGCTCGATCTGCAGGGCGCGCTTGCGCTTCTCGTAGGTCTTGCGGTCGAGCTTGCGTTCGTAGGGGTAGCCCTCGCGCCAGGCGTCCTTGTCCAGCTGCGGCAGGGCGTGCCTGGGGTCGAGCTTGCGCTCCAGCTCGGACAGCTCGTCGACCTCTGCGGCGTAGTCCTTGGTCACGGAGTAGGCCTGACGGTCCTGCTCGGACTCCATCTGATGGCCGCCTGCGACGACGTCCTTGTTCTCGGCCTCGCCCGCCTCGGACGGCTTCGGGGTGGGCGTGCTGTTCTCGGCCACGGGCGGCTCCTCGGTGCTGCAGTCGGCAGGGGCGCGCCTTCCTCACCCCGCACCGACCGGTGCGCGCTGCCCGGACGCGATCGCCCCGTCGCGGCGACGGTGCCGCGACGGCCTCCATTTTACTCTCTCCGGGCCCCACGTGTGAGAACCCTGTGGCGCCGCCCACGGCCCCGGGACCGCAGGCGCTCATGTGCGTCATCTTTCGAGATTCTGAATGCATCCCGATAGCGTGGCCGGACCGGCGGCCGCCTCGTCCGGCGGGGCAGCCCCGATCTCCCGCACCCGACCCAGGAGAGTCATGGCCCCGACCACACCACCTCCCTCCCGACGCCGCAGGCCTGCGGCGCTGCTCGCCCTGTTGGGACTGCTGGTCGCGGTCCTGTTCGGCGCGGGCACCGCAGCCGCGGCCGGCGCATCCGACGGCGAGCGCCCGACCTACACGATCGGCACGGACTCCACCTTCGCCCCGTTCGAGTTCCGCGGACCCGACGGCGAGCTCACCGGCATCGACGTCGACCTCATGGAGGCCATCGCAGACCGGCGCGGCTTCGAGGTCGAATGGGAGTCCATCGGATTCAACGCGGCCCTGCAGGCACTGTCCTCGGACCAGGTCGACGGCGTCATCGCCGGCATGGGCATCACCGACGAACGTCGTCAGATCTACGACTTCTCCGACCCGTACTTCACCTCCGAGCTCCAGCTGGCGGTGCCCGAGGCCGACGACGAGATCGCCTCGTGGGAGGACCTCGAGGGCAAGACGGTCGCGGTGAAGTCCGGATCGCTCTCCGAGGACGAGGCGAAGAAGAAACAGGAGGAGATCGACTTCGAGATCACCTCGCTCGACCAGAGCACCACGATGGTGCAGACCGTGAAGAGCGGCAACGCGGACGCCCTCATGGACGACCGCCCCGTACTCGCCTACGGCGTCACGCAGGGCTCAGGGCTGAAGCTCGTGGCCGAGCCGATCGACACCGGCGACTACGGCTTCGCCGTGAACAAGGACATGAACGGCGAGCTGCTCTCCGAGTTCGACGCCGGACTCGCCGAGCTGAAGGAGTCCGGCGAGTACGACGAGATCGTCGCCGAGTACCTGGGCGACGCCTCCGGCGAGGGCACCCCGGAGCCTCCCTCGTTCTTCGAGATGCTGGGCCAGATCATGCCCGCCCTGCTCAAGGGCCTGCAGAACACCCTGCTGGTGACGGGCATCGCGTTCATGGTCGCCATGCTCCTCGGCCTGGCGGTCGGCTTCATGAAGATCTCCGGCAACGTGCTGCTCCGTGGCATCGCGAACGTGTTCATCAACGTGTTCCGCGGCACGCCCCTGCTCGTCTGGGCCTTCTTCTTCTACTTCGGCCTGCCGGGTCTGATCGGCGTCTCCGTGAACATCTGGGTCGCCGGCGTGCTGACGCTGGCCCTCAACGGCGCCGCCTACATCGCCGAGATCGTGCGCGGCGGCATCCAGTCCGTGGACACAGGCCAGTCCGAGGCCGCCCGCTCGCTGGGACTCGGCTACAGCGCCACCATGCGCCGTGTGGTGCTGCCCCAGGCGTTCACCATCATGACGCCGTCCCTCATCAACCAGCTGATCATCATGCTGAAGGACTCGTCCCTGCTGCTGGCGATCGGCTTCACCGAGCTGCTGTACCAGGCCCAGCAGGTCTACGCGTCCAACTTCAGGGTCACCGAGGTGCTCCTCATCGTCGCGGCCATCTACTTCGCCGCGATCTGGCTCCTGACCCAGCTCGCCAACGTCGTGGAGAGGAAGATCAACAAGTGAGCACTCCCGAGAACCGGACCGCCGCACCCGCGGGGTCCACGCATCCCGCGCCGAAGATCGTCGTGGAGGACCTCCACAAGCACTTCGGGGAGAACGAGGTCCTCAAGGGCATCGACACCCGGATCGCCGAGGGGGAGGTCGTCTGCGTGATCGGCCCCTCCGGCTCCGGCAAGTCCACCTTCCTGCGCTGCCTCAACCGGCTCGAGGACCTGACCTCTGGGTCGGTCCGGGTCGGGGACACCGACCTCGCCGACCCCGGCGTGGACATCAACGGCGTCCGCCGCCGGATCGGGATGGTCTTCCAGCACTTCAACCTGTTCCCCCACCTCACGGTGGAGGAGAACATCACGCTCGCGCCGGTCGAGCTCGGACTGCTCTCCCCGCAGGAGGCGCGCAGCACAGCCCACCGGCTCCTGGAGCGCGTAGGCCTGGCGGACAGGGCCGGCGCCTCGCCGAGGTCGCTGTCCGGCGGTCAGAAGCAGCGTGTGGCCATCGCCCGGGCCCTGGCCATGAACCCGGAGGTGATGCTCTTCGACGAGGCCACCTCCGCGCTGGACCCCGAGATGGTCGGCGAGGTCCTCCAGGTGATCCGCGACCTGGCGGAGGAGGGGATGACCATGGTGCTGGTGACGCACGAGATGGGCTTCGCCCGCGAAGTCGCGGACCGCGTGCTGTTCATGGCGGACGGCCGGATCATGGAGCAGGACGTCCCCGAGCGCATCTTCGACGCGCCGCAGACGCCCCGCCTCCAGGAGTTCCTCTCGAAGGTCCTCTGACCTCCGTCCCGCGCCGGCGCCGCCCGTGCCCGCGCGGGACGGGTCCGGTAGCCCCGGACACGACCGTGGCCGGCCACCCCTTCGCGGGGTGACCGGCCACAGGTGCGTCGGCGCGGCGAGGTGCGCAGGTCCGTCGCGGAGAACCGGACCGGGGCCTCGCGGCGGCGAGGATCAGCGCTTCGAGTACTGCGGGGCCTTGCGGGCCTTCTTCAGGCCGGCCTTCTTGCGCTCGATGATGCGGGCGTCGCGGGTCAGGAAGCCGGCCTTCTTCAGGGCCGGGCGGTTGTGCTCGCGATCGATCTCGTTCAGGGCGCGGGAGATGCCCAGGCGGAGCGCGCCGGCCTGGCCGGACGGGCCGCCGCCGCTGATGCGGGCGATCACGTCGTAGGCGCCTTCGAGCTCCAGCAGCGCGAAGGGGTCGTTGACCTCCTGCTGGTGCAGCTTGTTCGGGAAGTAGTTGTCCAGGGTGCGGCCGTTGATGGTCCACTGGCCGGAGCCCGGGACGACGCGGACGCGGGCCACGGCCTCCTTGCGGCGGCCCACGGCGGAGCCGGCGACGGTCAGGGCCGGGCGCTCGGTGGCGGCCGGGGCCTCGGAGGTCTGAGCGGACTCGGAGGTGTAGCTGGTCAGCTCCACGCCCTCGTTCTCATTGATGGTCATGGGGTCTCCTTGAAGAGGTCTCGAAGGGCGGGCGCCGATTACTGGGCGACCTGGCCGATCTCGAAGGTCTTGGGCTGCTGGGCGGCGTGCGGGTGCTCGGCACCGCGGTACACCTTCAGCTTGGACAGCTGCTGGGCAGCCAGGGAGTTCTTGGGGAGCATGCCCTTGACGGCCTTCTCCACGGCGCGCACCGGGTTCTTCTCCAGGAGCTCCTCGTAGGAGACGGACTTGAGGCCGCCCGGGTAGCCCGAGTGGCGGTAGGCGCGCTTCTTCTCGAGCTTGGCGCCGGTCAGGGCCACCTTCTCGGCGTTGATGATGATGACGTGGTCGCCCATGTCCATGTGGGGGGCGAAAGTCGGCTTGTGCTTGCCGCGCAGCAGGATCGCGGTCTGCGAGGCCAGGCGGCCGAGCACCACGTCGGTGGCGTCGATGACGTGCCACTGACGGTCGGCGTCACCGGGCTTGGGAGTGTACGTACGCACGTTGTCTGCCTTCATGGTCGGTAGTTCGGTCACAGCCGCGCCAGGCCGGGCGTGAGTCCGGCCGCGGTACGGCTGTCAGTTCTCCGCGCGCACCGGGCGCCAGGTGAGGACTGGCGTGCATCCGGGCCCTGAACATCCGTCGGGCGCCGGCGAGATCGCGGCCATGCAACTGAGCCTCTCGCGGCGCACCTGAATCCGGATGCGGACATGCGCAACGACATCACATCATATCGGTTCCGGCCCCGGACCGCCACCGCAGGCCGGTGGCGGTCCTCACCGTCGTGGTCTTGACCACGGCGTGCGGCGCCGTCCACGTCGGACGGGGTGCGCCGCGCCCGGGTCCCCTCGCGCGGAGGCGAGCGAGCGTCGTCGGGGTACTCTACGTGGTCCAGGACCAGGGCGTGCGGCGGCGCCAGGCGGGACAGGGAGTCCCGGACCTGCGCCTGCAGGCGCTGCGCCATCCAGCCCGGCTCCTGCCGCCCCTCCCCCACGGCGACCGCACCGGCCACCAGCGCGCGCACCATGTGGTGGCAGAAGGCGTCCGCGCGCAGCCGGCACTCGATTACCCCGTCCGGCCCGCGCTCCACCGTGAAGGCCTGCAGCTCGCGGATGGTGGTCCCCTCCGGCCGCGGCCTGCAGTAGCTCAGGAAGTCGTGGAGCCCGACGACGGAGCTCGCCTCCGCCTGCATCCTCGCCTCGTCGAGTCGCTCGCGATGCCAGTACGTGTCCCGACGGCGCAGCGGGTCCCGGGTCCCGGGGTGATCGCTGATCCGATAGCGGTAGGAGCGCCAGAGCGCGGAGAAGCGGGCGTCGAAGCCCTCGGGGGCCCGGACGGCGGTCCGGACCACGAGCGCGTCCGAGGCCCTGCGCAGGACGCCGTGCAGCCGCCGGACGAGACTCTCCCCCGGCTCCAGTCCCACGCGGCCCCGGGACAGGCCCGCCCACTCGGCCTCGGAGAGGTCCAGGTGCACTACCTGGTGCGCCGCGTGGACGCCAGCGTCCGTGCGGCCGGCCACCACGGTGCGGACCGGGCGGCGCAGGATCGTCTCCAGGCCCTCCTCCAGGGTGCCCTGCACGGTGGTCAGCCCCGGCTGGGCGGCCCAGCCGCGGAAGTCGGTGCCGTCGTAGGCGAGGTCGAGGCGAACGCGGACGAGGCGGGGCTCCGCGGCGGCGGTGGGCACGGCAGGCGACGTGGGAAGGTGGTCCTCGCGCATCAGACCAGCCCCGAGGCGAGGAGGAAGATCGCACCGCCGTGGGCGACGGTCGCGCCGAGGACGCCGAAGCGGACGGCGATGACGGCGCACACCAGCCCCTCGAACAGCACGAACGCCAGCAGCGGCCAGCCGACCTGGGTCACCGTGGAGGCGAGGAACACGTGGCAGGCGGCGAACAGGACCGCGGAGGACAGGGCGGCTCGCACCACGCTCGTGTGATGCTCCAGCTCGGACTGCAGCAGGCCGCGGAAGAGGACCTCCTCCAGCAGATTGCCGCAGAGGGCGAACACCAGCAGCGGCACGAGGATGCCTGCCGCCACCGCCCCACCGCGAGCGTCCAGGGGCACCTCGGGCAGGCCGAGTCCGGCGGACAGGCCGCCCAGCGAGCCGTACCAGAGGGCCATCGGCAGCACGATCACGCCGGCGCCGAGCAGGCCCACGGGCACGGAGAGCCAGGCTCGGTCTGCGGCCCAGCGCATCCCGCGCGAGCGCTGCCGGAACACGGCCACGAGGGCACCGACGAGCAGGAGCGAGAGCACCGCCATGCTCACGAGCAGGATCGGGTCCGAGGTGAACCGCAGCCACAGGGTGGAACGCTCCCCCACCGTCCCGAAGGTCCAGAGGTCGTGCCGGGTCATGGTGTCACGGACCAGCACGAAGCCGAGGACTGCGACGAGGACGCGGGCGGCGACCATGCGGGCAGGGACGAGGGCCAGGGCTGCGACCACGAGCAGCAGGCCCGGGGCCACGTCGGTCAGGTAGGCCGCCAGGCTGTCGAGGGAGGGGTCGCCGAACACCCCGGCAGTCTATCGAGCCGAGCGGACCCCGCACCGGACCCGGCGCGGTCCGGGTTCCCGGTCACCGGGGTGGTCACGGACGACCACGACGGCACCGGACCCGGCGCGGTCCGGGTTCCCGGCCGTCGAGGCTCCGGGCACGGCGAAGGGGCCGCCCCACTCCATGACGGAGGGGACGACCCCTTGCGCGGGTGCCGGCGTCGGCGGGCCGGCGCTCAGGTCACTCGGAGACCTTCTGGGCGGCCTCGCCGCCGGCCGGGGCGTAGCCCGCGGCCTTCGCGTCCTCGACGGAGGCGAACCAGACCTCGGCGGTCGTCTGGTCGTACCAGCGCGAACCGGGGACGTGGTACTTCATCGAGTCGGAGTTGCCCTTGATGGAGGCGCCCTCCGGGGCGGAGCCGTCCTCGTTCGCGGGGATGGCGCCGGCGGTCTCGGCGGCCACGGCCTCGGACTTCTCGAGCGACACCTCATCGGTGGCGGCCGGGTCCACGGCCTCGACCTCGGGCTCGGCAGGAGCCTCGGCCGGGGCGGAGGCGGCCGGGGCGGCCTTGGCCTGCTCGGCCTCCTTCACGACGGCCTGCTTGGCGGACACCGGGTCCATGACCAGCTCGATGACGGCCATCGGAGCGTTGTCGCCGTTGCGGTTGCCGATCTTGGTGATGCGGGTGTAGCCGCCGTTGCGCTCGGCCATGGCCGGGGCGATCACGGTGAAGAGCTCATGCACGATCGTCTTGTTCGTGCGGTTCTTCGCGGCGATGATGCCCTGGACCTTGCGGCGGGCCGGCAGGTCGCCCTTCTTCGCAAAGGTGATCAGGCGCTCGGCGAACGGGCGCAGGCGCTTGGCGCGGGTGAGCGTCGTGGTGATCGACTTGTGCTCGAAGAGCTGGGCCGACATGTTGGCCAGCATGATGCGCTCGTGGGCCGGGCTGCCGCCCAGGCGCGGACCCTTGGTGGGGGTAGGCATGGTGTTTCTCCTCAGGTGTTCCCCGATCCCTCACGGGATCGGCGGACAGGTGTGTGTGGTGCGTCGAGCTCAGTACTCGGAGAACGGGTCGTCGTCCATCTGCGCGGCATGGGCCTGCGGGTCGTAGCCGGCCGGCGAGTCCTTGAGGGACAGGCCAAGCTCGTCGAGCTTCTCCTTGACCTCGTCGATGGACTTTGCACCGAAGTTGCGGATGTCCATCAGGTCGGCCTCGGAGCGGGCCACGAGCTCACCCACGGAGTGGATGCCCTCGCGCTTGAGGCAGTTGTAGGAGCGCACGGTGAGCTCCAGCTCCTCGATCGGCTGCGCCAGGTCCGCGGACACGGCGGCGTCGGCCGGGGCCTCGCCCAGGTCGATGCCCTCGGCCTCGACGTTGAGCTCGCGGGCCAGGCCGAACAGCTCGACCAGGGTGGAGCCGGCGGAGGCCACGGCGTCACGCGGAAGCATGGACTCCTTGGTCTCCACGTCCAGGATGAGGCGGTCGAAGTCCGTGCGCTGCTCCACACGGGTGGCCTCCACCTTGAAGGTGACCTTCAGGACCGGCGAGTAGATCGAGTCGACGGGCATGCGGCCGATCTCGGAGTCCGCGAGCTTGTTCTGGGCGGCGGTCACGTAGCCGCGGCCGCGCTCGATGGTCAGCTCCATCTCGAACTTGCCCTTCGCGTTCAGCGTCGCGATGTGCAGGTCCGGGTTGTGGATCTCCACGCCGGCCGGCGCGGTGATGTCGGCGGCGGTGACGACGCCCGCACCCTGCTTGCGCAGGTAGGCGACGACCGGCTCGTCGTTCTCCGAGGAGACCGAGAGCTTCTTGATGTTGAGGATGACCTCGGTGACATCCTCCTTGACGCCGTTGATGGTGCTGAACTCGTGCAGCACACCGTCCACGCGGATGCTGGTCACGGCAGCACCGGGGATGGAGGACAGCAGAGTGCGGCGCAGGGAGTTGCCGAGGGTGTAGCCGAAGCCGGGCTCCAGGGGCTCGATGACGAACCGGGAGCGACGCTCGGAGACAACCTCTTCGGTCAGCGTGGGGCGCTGTGCAATGAGCACGGACATTTCCTTTCGGCGAGCGTCCGCCATATGACGCACGCAGGGGGTGGAAACGAGTTCTACGGGTGGGACAGGTCCGTGGACCTGTCCCCGCGGCGCTCAGGCGAGGGCCGCGGGGACTGGGGCAGGTGTCAGACGCGACGGCGCTTGGCCGGGCGGGCGCCGTTGTGCGCCATCGGGGTGACGTCCTGGATGGAGCCCACCTCGAGGCCGGCGGCCTGCAGGGAGCGGATCGCGGTCTCGCGACCGGAGCCCGGGCCCTTCACGAACACGTCGACCTTGCGCATGCCGTGCTCCTGGGCACGCTTGGCGGCCTGCTCAGCGGCCATCTGCGCGGCGTACGGAGTCGACTTGCGGGAACCCTTGAAGCCGACCTCGCCGGACGAGGCCCAGGCGATCACGGCGCCGGTGGTGTCGGTGATGGACACGATGGTGTTGTTGAACGTGCTCTTGATGTGGGCCTGGCCCACGGCGATGTTCTTGTTTGCCTTGCGACGCGGCTTGCGGACCGCTGCGCGAGTCTTCGGGGGCATGGATATCTCCTACGGGAAAGCTGGGGCGGATCTGCCTGCGGCGCCTCGGTCCGTCCTGTGCGGCGGGGATCGTGGCGCCGGGGATCACTTCTTCTTGCCGGCGACCGTCTTCTTCGGGCCCTTGCGGGTACGGGCGTTGGTCTTGGTGCGCTGGCCGCGCACGGGCAGGCCGCGGCGATGACGCAGGCCCTCGTAGGAGCCGATCTCGACCTTGCGGCGGATGTCGGCGGCGACCTCGCGGCGGAGGTCGCCTTCGACCTTGTAGGTGCCCTCGATGTGGTCGCGCAGCTTCACCAGCTGCTCGTCCGAGAGGTCCTTCACGCGGATGTTCGGGTCGACGCCCGTCGCCGCCAGGGTCTCCTCGGCGCGGGTCTTGCCCACACCGTAGATGTACGTGAGTGCGATGATCACGCGCTTCTCGCGCGGGATGTCAACGCCTGCAAGACGAGCCATATGGCCGTCCTCCTGTTCCTTCTGCAGCAGGGGTCTGCACCAGTGACCTCCCGCCCGCGTGGCCTGCGGCCCGCGTGACCCGATGCACGGCACCGGGGAAGATTCCGGTGTGGACCCGTGCCGGCGGCCTCGCCGCGTGGCGGTCTCCGGCCCCTGCGACCGGAGGTTGCGTCCGCTGGTCTGCCCGCAGGCGGTGGACGCTGTCCTGGTGTCTCGGCCCTGATGGCCGATGTGAATATGGGTGATGTGCACTCAGGCGGCGCCGCCCCGGACCGGGGCGGGCACTCAGCCCTGGCGCTGCTTGTGGCGCGGGTTCGAGCAGATCACCAGCACGCGGCCCTGACGGCGCACGACCTGGCACTTGTCGCAAATCCGCTTCACGCTCGGCTGAACCTTCACGGTTCCTCCTCTTGCGCTCGCTTGTCGGACGGTTTACTTGTAGCGGTACACGATGCGACCCCGGTTGAGGTCGTACGGGCTAAGCTCCACCACGACCCGGTCCTCGGGGAGGATGCGGATGTAGTGCTGACGCATCTTGCCGGAGATCGTCGCGAGCACGACGTGCTCGTTCTGCAGGCGGACCCGGAACATCGCGTTCGGCAATGCCTCGGTGACCGTGCCCTCGACCTCGATGACACCTTCCTTCTTAGCCATGTCCTCCACAATCGTTGGGTCCCTCCCCGCGCGGACACGAGGCCCCCGCGAGACGGGACAGGAATGGTTGCGACCCGCCTCGACCTGGACAGGCAGAGGCACAGTCAGCGCCCTACTCTACCGCATGTCCGGACCGTTTCCAACCGCGAACATCGAACGGGTGGGGAGACGACGACGGACCGTCCCGCGGGAGGCGACGGTCCGTCGTCGTGGTGCCGACTGCGACGGGCTCACTCCCCCGGCGGGACCGGGGTGACCCCGAACCGGGCGAGCTCGGCGGCGCCTCCGTCCGGGGCGGTCAGGACCCAGACCCCGCCTCGGTGGCGGCAGACGCTGTGCTCCCACTGGCTGGCCCGGCCGCCGTCCGCGGTGACGACCGTCCAGTCGTCCTCCAAGGTGACGGTCTCGATGCCGCCGCGCACGAGCATCGGCTCGATCGCCAGCGCCATGCCCGGTTGGACCCTCGGGCCCCGGTGGCCGGTCCGGTAGTTGAAGACGTCCGGCGGCATGTGCATCTTCGAACCGATGCCGTGGCCGACGTAGTCCTCCAGGATGCCCAGCGGGGCACCCGGCTGCTCGGACACGAAGTCGTCGATGGCGTCGCCGACCTCGCCCACGTTCTTCGCCGTGGCGAAGGCGGCGATGCCGGCCCAGAGCGCCTCACGGGTGATCTCGGACAGGCGCTCGTCCTCCGGGTCGGCCGTGCCGGCCTCCGACGAGCCGAGGATCGTCGTCCGCGCAGAGTCCGCATGCCAGCCGTCCACGATCGCACCGCCGTCGATCTTCAGGACGTCACCGGCCTGCAGGACCCGTTCGCCCGGGATGCCGTGGACGACCTCCTCGTTCACTGAGGTGCAGATCGTGGCCGGGAACCCGTAGTAACCGAGGAAGTTGGACGTGGCGCCGTGCTCGTCCAGGACGGCACGGAACACCTGGTCCAGCTCCGCGGTGGTCACCCCGGGGGCGGCCGCGCCGATCGCGGCGTCGAGGGCGGACGAGAGGACCACCCCCGCCCGCTGCATGGTCTGCAGCTCGGAGGTGGTCTTCAACTCGAGGGAACGACGGGCGAACACCCGATCAGGCCTCCTCGGTGCCCCGGTCCACGACCGGCAGGGTGCCGGTGGCGGCGCGCACGGAGTAGATCGCCTGCAGCAGGCGCTCGGTCACGTCGTCCACCTGGCCGGTGCCGTCCACACGGGTCACGATGCCGCGGTCCTGGTAGTTCTCGATGACCGCCGCGGTCTCCTGGTGGTACAGGTCGAGGCGGTGCTTGATGACGTCCTCGGTGTCGTCCGCGCGCCCCTCGATCTCGGCGCGCTTGAGCAGGCGGGCGAGGAGCTCCTCGTCCGGCACGGTCAGCTCGACGACGGCCGACAGGGCGTGGCCGGACTCCTTGAGCATGGCGTCCAGCGCCTCGACCTGGCCGGCGGTGCGCGGGTAGCCGTCCAGCAGGAAGCCGGATGCCGCGTCCGGCTGGGCGATGCGGTCGGCCACCATGCGGTTGGTCACCTCGTCCGGGACGAAGTCGCCGTTGTCGATGTACCGCTTGGCCTCCACACCGAGCGGGGTCATCTCCTTGACGTTGTAGCGGAAGATGTCGCCCGTGGAGATCGGAACGATCCCCAGCTTGTCGGCGATCCGGGAGGCCTGGGTGCCCTTGCCGGAGCCGGGAGGGCCCATGATCAGCATGCGAGTCATTTCTTGTTCCTCACTGTCGAGAGCGGTGGAGGGGGTCCGTGGGTCCGGGTCAGCGGAGCAGGCCTTCGTAGTGGCGCTGCTCCATCTGGGCGTTGATCTGCTTCACGGTCTGCAGGCCGACGCCCACCATGATGAGGATCGAGGTGCCGCCGAACGGGAAGTTCTGGTTGGCGTTGATCAGCACGAAGGCGATCAGCGGGATCATCGCGACCACTCCCAGGTACAGCGCGCCCGGGAAGGTGATGCGGCTGATCACATACTCAAGGTACCGCTCGGTGGGACGGCCCGCACGGACGCCCGGGATGAAGCCGCCGTAGCGCTTCATGTTGTCCGAGATCTCCTTCGGATTGAAGGTGATGGACACGTAGAAGTAGGTGAAGCCCACGATCAGCAGCAGGTACAGGGCCATGTAGACCGGATGGTCCCCGCCGGTGAAGTACTCGGACAGGAACGTCACCCACCCCGGCGGGTTCGAGCCGTCCTGCGGGGTGTTGAACTGCACCAGGATGCCCGGCAGCGTCAGCACCGAGGACGCGAAGATCACCGGGATCACGCCGGCCATGTTCACCTTGATCGGGATGAACGTGGAGTGGCCGGACAGGGTGCGGGAGCCGATCTGGCGCTTGGCGTACTGCACCGGCACGCGACGCTGGGACTCCTCCACGAAGACGACCGCGAGCATGGTCAGCAGGCCGATCGCCATGACGATGAGGAAGGTGCGCACGCCCTGGGTCTGCCAGACCTGGCCGATGCCCGCCGGGAAGCCCGCGGCGATGGACGCGAAGATCAGCAGGGACATGCCGTTGCCGACGCCTCGCTCCGTGATCTGCTCGCCCATCCACATCACCAGCACGGTGCCCGTGGTCAGCACCAGCACCACCATCAGGACCGTCACGATCGAGTCGTCCGTCAGCAGCGGCAGCTGGCAGTTCAGGAGCGCACCGGTCCGCGCCAGGGAGGCCATGGTGGTGGACTGCAGCAGCGCCAGAGCGAGCGTCAGGTAGCGGGTGTACTGGGTCAGCTTCGCCTGTCCCTGGGGACCCTCCTGGTGGAGCTGCTCGAAGCGCGGGATGACCACGCGGAGCAGCTGCACGATGATCGACGCCGTGATGTAGGGCATGATGCCCAGCGCGAAGATCGAGACCTGCAACAGGGCACCGCCGGAGAACATGTTCACGAACGAGTACAGGCCGCCGGAGGCGTTGCCCTCGGCCAGACACATCTGCACGTTCTGGTAGTCCACGCCCGGGGACGGGATGAACGCGCCCAGCCGGTAGATGGCGATGATGCCCAGCGTGAACCAGATCTTGCGCTGCAGGTCTGGCGTCCGGAAGATCCGGCCGATGGCCTTGAACACGCGTCCTCCTGTGTGCGGTCGGTGTGGTGGTCCCCGTCTCGCGACGGCGACGGGCTGTGGCGCCGCCCACGCGGACCACCAGGGCAGTCTACACGGGTACGCAAGAGGCCCCCGGCCCCCAGGCGGACCTGGGAGTCGGGGGCTCGTGCGACCGAGCGGTCAGAGGGTCTCGGTGGACCCGCCCGCGGCGGCGATCTTCTCGACGGCCGAGGCGGAGAAGGCGTGGGCCTTCACCTGCACGGCGACGGAGATCTCACCGGTGCCGAGCACCTTCACGGGCTGGTCCTTGCGGACCAGGCCCTTGGCGACGAGCGCGTCCACGGACACCTCGCCGCCCTCCGGGAAGGCGGTGTTCAGCTTGTCCAGGTTCACGACCTGGTACTCGGTGCGGAACGGGTTCTTGAAGCCGCGCAGCTTCGGCAGACGCATCTGCAGCGGAAGCTGGCCGCCCTCAAAGCCCGGACGCACCTGGTAGCGGGCCTTGGTGCCCTTGGTGCCGCGACCGGCGGTCTTGCCCTTCGAGGCCTCACCGCGACCCACACGGGTCTTCGCGGTCTTGGCACCCGGGGCCGGACGCAGGTCGTGGATACGGATGGCGTCGTTGTCAGCCATTGTTGACCTCCTCCACGGACACCAGGTGCGGCACGGTGTTGACCATGCCCACGGTCGCCGCGTCGGCCTTGCGGGTGACCTGGTGGCCGATCCGCTTCAGACCGAGCGAGCGCAGGGTGTCGCGCTGGTTCTGCTTCGCGCCCGTGACGCCGCGGGTCTGGGTGATGACCAGAGTGGCGTCCGAGGGCTGGATGTTCTTACGAGTGGGCTCAAACATGGCTCAGGCACCTGCCTTCTCGGTGCTCTTCTTGGCGCGGTCGGCCTCCATGGTGCGGAGCATGGCATGGGGCGCGATCTCGTCCAGGGCCTTGCCGCGGCGGGCGGCCACGGCCTGGGGCTCCTCGAGCTTCTTGAGGGCGTCCACGGTTCCACGCACGATGTTGATGGCGTTCACGGAGCCCATGGACTTGGACAGCACGTCATGGATGCCGGCGCACTCCAGCACGGCACGCACCGGACCGCCGGCGATCACGCCGGTACCCGGGGAGGCCGGGCGGAGCAGCACGACGCCGGCGGCATCCTCACCCTGCACCAGGTGCGGGATGGTGGAGCCGACGCGCGGCACGCGGATGAAGGACTTCTTGGCCTCCTCCACGGCCTTCTGGATCGCGGCGGGGACCTCCTTCGCCTTGCCGTAGCCCACACCGACCATGCCGTTGCCGTCGCCGACGACGACCAGGGCGGTGAAGCTGAAGCGACGGCCGCCCTTGACGACCTTCGCCACACGGTTGATGGCGACGACGCGCTCGAGGAACGCGTCCTTGTCCTCGTCCTGGGCGCCACGACGGTTGCGGTCGTCGCGACGGCCGCCACGGCGGTCGTCGCGGCCGCCACGGCCGCCGTCACGACCACCACGGCCGCCGGAACGCTCGGTGGACTGGCTGGCCGAGCCGGCAGCGGTCTCGGCGACAGCGGTCTCGGAGTTCTCGGTCACCTGGGTGTCCTTCTGGTTGTTGGTCTCGGTCACAGCTGCAGCCCACCCTCTCGGGCGCCGTCGGCGACGGCGGCCACGCGGCCGTGGTACTTGTTGCCACCGCGGTCGAACACCACGGCCTCGATGCCCGCGGCCTTGGCACGCTCGGCGACGAGCTCGCCGACGCGCTTGGCCTTGGCGGTCTTGTCACCGTCGAACGCACGCAGGTCGGCCTCCATGGTGGAGGCGTAGGCCAGGGTGCGGCTCTGGGTGTCGTCCACGACCTGCACGAACATGTGGCGTGCAGAGCGGTTGACGACCAGGCGCGGACGGGCGGTGGTGCCGGAGATCCGCTTGCGGACACGGAGGTGGCGGCGGGTACGGGCGTTGAACTTGCCCTTGCCCTTCACCTTCAGAGTAGACATCACTTACCTGCCTTTCCGGCCTTGCGGCGGATCTGCTCGCCGGCGTAGCGCACGCCCTTGCCCTTGTACGGGTCGGGACGGCGCAGCTTGCGGATGTTGGCGGCGGTCTCGCCGACCTTCTGCTTGTCGATACCGGAGACGGTGACCTTGTTGCCCTCGACGGCGAAGGAGATGCCCTCCGGGCACTTCACCGGGACCGGGTGAGAGTAGCCCAGGGCGAACTCCAGGTCCTGGCCCTTGGCCAGCACGCGGTAGCCGGTGCCAACGACCTCGAGCTGCTTGGAGAAGCCCTCGGTCACGCCCAGGATCATGTTGTTGATCAGGGTGCGGGACAGTCCGTGCAGGGAACGGGACTCACGCTCGTCGTCGGGACGGGCCACGGTGACCTGCCCGTCCTCGAGGGTGACCGTGATCGGGGAGGCGACGGTGTGCTCCAGCTGGCCCTTCGGGCCCTTCACGGTGACACGGGCGCCGTCGATGGAGACATCGACGCCGCTGGGGATGGTGATCGGCAGACGTCCGATTCGCGACATGTCAATACAGCCTTTCTTCGGTCTCGTCCGTCACCAGACGTAGGCGACGACTTCGCCGCCGACGCCCTTCTTGGCGGCCTGCCGGTCGGTCAGGAGACCGGAGGAGGTGGACAGGATGGCGATGCCCAGGCCGCCCAGCACGTGCGGGAGGTTGGTGGACTTCGCGTACACGCGCAGACCCGGCTTGGAGATGCGGCGCAGGCCGGCGATGGCACGCTCGCGCTGCGGTCCGAACTTCAGGTCGATGGTCAGCTTCTTGCCGACCTCGGCCTCCTCCTCGCGCCAGTCGGCGATGTAGCCCTCGGCCTTGAGGATGTCGGCCACACGGGTCTTCATCTTGGAAGACGGCATGGACACGGTGTCGTGGTACGCCGAGTTCGCATTGCGCAGACGCGTCAGCATGTCTGCGACGGGATCGGTCATGGTCATGTGGGCTTCACGCCCTTTCTCGCCGTGGTTTCCCGCTCCGGTTCACCGGCAGGGGACCTGTGGCGTAGAGGTCTTACTTTTCGGTCTTGAACGGGAAGCCCAGCGCCTTCAGCAGCGCGCGGCCCTCGTCGTCGTTCTTGGCGGAGGTCACCACGGTGATGTCCATGCCGCGCACGCGGTCGATCTTGTCCTGATCGATCTCGTGGAACACGGTCTGCTCGGACAGGCCGAAGGTGTAGTTGCCGTTGCCGTCGAACTGGCGGTCGGACAGGCCGCGGAAGTCACGGATGCGCGGCAGCGCGAAGGTGACCAGGCGATCCAGGAACTCCCACATGCGGTCGCCACGGAGGGTGGCGTGGGTGCCGATCGGCATGCCCTCGCGCAGCTTGAACTGCGCGATGGACTTGCGGGCCTTGGTGATCATCGGCTTCTGGCCGGTGATCAGAGTCAGGTCGGCCACGGCGCCGTCGATGATCTTCGAGTCCTTGGCGGCCTCGCCGACACCCATGTTGACGACGACCTTGACGACACCCGGCACCTGCATGACGTTGCCGTAGGAGAACTCCTCCTGCAGGGAAGCGCGGATCTCCTCGCGGTACTTGGTCTTCAGGCGCGGGGTGACCTTGGTGGTCTGCTGAACCTCGGTCATCACAGCTCCTTCCCCGAGCCTTGGCGAAGCGGACCTTGACGGTCTTGCTCACGCCGTCCTTCTCGACGGTCTCGAAGCGGTAGCCCACGCGGGTCGGCTTCTTGGTCTCCGGATCCACCACGGCCACGTTCGACACGTGGATCGGGGCCTCGACGACCTGCAGGCCGCCCTCGGTGGAGCCGTTGTTGTTCTGGCCGGCACGCAGGTGCTTGGTCACGCGGTTGACGCCCTCGACCAGCACACGGTCGGTCGACGGGAACACGCGCAGGACCTTGCCCTGCTTGCCCTTATCCTTGCCGGCGATGACCTGCACCAGGTCATCCTTCTTGATCTTGGCCATGGGGTCAGATCACCTCCGGAGCGAGCGACACGATCTTCATGAAGCGCTTGTCGCGCAGCTCACGGCCCACCGGGCCGAAGATACGAGTGCGCGCGGCTCGTTCTCGTTCTTGAGGATGACGGCAGCGTTCTCGTCGAAGCGGATGTACGAGCCGTCCGGACGGCGGGACTGCTTGCGAGTCCGCACCACCACAGCCTTGACGACATCGCCCTTCTTGACGTTGCCGCCGGGGATGGCGTCCTTCACGGTGGCGACGATGGTGTCGCCGATGCCTGCGTAGCGGCGTCCCGAGCCACCGAGAACACGGATGGTCAGGATCTCCTTCGCACCGGTGTTGTCGGCGACCTTCAGCCGCGACTCCTGCTGAATCACTTATCTCTCCTAGCGTCGCGCCGGTTCTCGCCCACGGTGGGCGAGCCTTGCGGAACGGTCAAGCGGTGGTCCCGGCGTGCTTACCCCTGCCCCTCACGCGGCCGGACCCGCACCTCTCCCCCGCCGCATCTTCAGACAGCGGCGCAGGATCAGGGCAGGCGCGGACGCAGGGCAAGGCCGAGGCGTTCCGGGATCCTCGTGCGACACCCTCGGCACGCAGGATGGATGGTCCTGCCAACAAAGGGCGCACGAACACCACATCCTACAGCAAAGGCCCGTCCCCTGCCAATGGCAGTGGACGGGCCTTCGCCTGTCAGTGTGAGGTCACACCGAACGCGTCACTTGGCGCGCTCGACGATCTCCACGAGACGGAAGTGCTTCGACGCCGACAGCGGACGGGTCTCGGCGAGGCGGACACGGTCGCCGACGCCGGCGGTGTTCTCCTCGTCGTGGGCCTTCACACGCGTGGTGGTGCGCATGACCTTGCCGTACAGGGCGTGCTTCTTGCGGTCCTCGACCTCGACGACGATGGTCTTGTCCATCTTGTCGGAGACGACGACGCCGCGGACGGACTTGCGGTAGCCGCGCTCCTCGGAGGCGGCGGCGGTCTGCTCGCTCACTTGGCAGCCTCCTCGTTCTTCTCGTCAGCCTTGCCCGGCGCGACGACGTCCTCGCGGATGCCGAGCTCGCGCTCACGCAGGATGGTGTAGATGCGGGCGATGTCACGCTTGACGGCCTTCAGCCGGCTGGAGTTGTCCAGCTGGCCGGTGGCAGCCTGGAAGCGCAGGTTGAAGAGCTCCTCCTTGGAGGACTTCAGCGCCTCCTGAAGACGGCCGTTGTCCATGCCGTCCAGGGACTCGACGTTCAGATCCTTGGTTCCGATGGCCATGGGATCACTCACCACCCTCTCGACGGATGACACGGGCCTTCAGCGGCAGCTTGTGGATCGCGAGGCGGAGCGCCTCACGGGCGACCTCCTCGGACACACCGGACAGCTCGAACAGCACGCGGCCCGGCTTCACGTTGGCCACCCACCACTCGGGCGAGCCCTTGCCGGAGCCCATGCGGGTCTCGGCGGGCTTCTTGGTCAGCGGACGGTCCGGGTAGATGTTGATCCACACCTTGCCGCCACGCTTGATGTAACGGGTCATGGCGATACGCGCGGCCTCGATCTGACGGTTCGTCACATAGGCCGGCGTGAGCGCCTGGATGCCCCACTCGCCGAAGGACACGGTGGTCCCGCCCTTGGCGGCGCCGGAGCGCTTCGGGTGGTGCTGCTTGCGGTGCTTGACGCGACGGGGAATCAGCATCAGGCGTTTCCTCCTTCAGCGGGAGCGGCGGCCGGAGCGTTGTTCTCACGGCGCGGAGCACGCTCAGCACGGTCGTTGCGACGGCGACGCTCGCCACCGCGACGGTCGCCGCGGCCACGGCCGGACGGCTGAGCCGCCTCCTTGGCGGCCAGCTCCTTCGCGGTGAGATCGCCCTTGTAGATCCAGACCTTCACGCCGATGCGGCCGAAGGTGGTCTTGGCCTCGAACTTGCCGTAGTCCACGTTCGCGCGGAGGGTGTGCAGCGGCACGCGGCCCTCACGGTAGAACTCGGAACGGCTCATCTCGGCGCCGCCGAGGCGGCCGGCGCACTGGATCTTGATGCCCTTGGCGCCGGCACGCATGGCCGACTGGATGGCCTTCTTCATCGCGCGGCGGAACGCCACGCGCGAAGACAGCTGCTCCGCAACGCCCTGGGCGACCAGCTGGGCATCGGTCTCGGGGTTCTTGACCTCGAGGATGTTCAGCTGGATCTGCTTGCCGGTGAGCTTCTCGAGCTCGCCGCGGATGCGGTCGGCCTCGGCGCCGCGACGACCGATCACGATGCCCGGACGGGCGGTGTGGATGTCCACCCGCACGCGGTCACGGGTGCGCTCGATCTCCACCTTGGAGATGCCGGCGCGCTCCATGCCGTTGGTCATCAGCTCGCGGATCTTGACGTCCTCCTTGAGGAAGTCCTTGTACCGCTGACCGTCCTTATGGGAGTCAGCGAACCAGTGCGAGACGTGGTCGGTGGTGACGCCGAGACGGAAACCGTTCGGGTTGATCTTGTTGCCCATTTACTCAGTTCCCACCCTTCTCGTCCTTGGTGGCGACAACCACGGTCACGTGGCTGGTGCGCTTGTTGATGCGGTAGGCGCGGCCCTGGGCACGCGGCTGGAACCGCTTCATGGTCGGTCCCTCGTCCACGTAGGCCTCGCTGATGTACAGCGAGCCCTCGTCGAACGCGAGGCCCTCACGGTCGGCCTTGACCCGGGCGTTCGCCACGGCGGAGGCGACGATCTTGTAGACCGGCTCCGAAGCGCCCTGCTGGGCGAACTTCAGGATGGCCAGAGCCTCCACGGTGTCCTTGCCACGGACCAGGTCGACGACGCGCCGGGCCTTCATCGGCGTCACGCGCAGGTGGCGCGCAATTGCCTTGGCTTCCATTGCTTCTCTCTTTCGAATCTCTCGAAGTTCAAGCTCCACGAACCGTCAGGCTCAGCGGCGCTTGCCCTTCTTGTCGTCCTTCACGTGACCGCGGAACGTCCGCGTGGGGGCGAACTCTCCGAGCTTGTGGCCCACCATGGACTCGGTGACGAACACCGGGATGTGCTTGCGACCGTCGTGCACCGCGATGGTGTGGCCGAGCATGTCCGGGATGATCATCGAACGGCGAGACCAGGTCTTGATGACGTTCTTGGTGCCCTTCTCGTTCTCCGCCAGAACCTTCAGGTAGAGGTGCTGATCGACGAAGGGGCCCTTCTTGAGGCTGCGAGGCATGTCTTCTCAGCTCCCTTATCGCTTGTTCTTGCCGGAACGACGACGACGCACGATGTACTTGTCGCTTTCCTTGTTCGGACGGCGGGTGCGGCCCTCGGGCTTGCCGTTCGGGTTGACCGGGTGACGGCCGCCGGAGGTCTTGCCCTCACCGCCGCCGTGCGGGTGATCGACCGGGTTCATCACGACACCGCGGACGGTCGGGCGGACGCCCTTCCAGCGCATGCGGCCGGCCTTGCCCCAGTTGATGTTGGTCTGCTCGGCGTTGCCCACCTCGCCGACGGTGGCGCGGCAGCGCACGTCGACGTTGCGGATCTCACCGGACGGCAGGCGCAGCTGAGCGTACTTGCCCTCGCGGGCGACCAGCTGGATGCCGGCACCGGCGGATCGGGCCAGCTTGGCACCGCCGCCCGGGCGCAGCTCCACCGCGTGGATCACGGTGCCCAGCGGGATGTTGCGCAGCGGGAGGTTGTTGCCCGGCTTGATGTCGGCGTTCGGGCCGGCCTCCACCACGGCGCCCTGCTGCAGCTTGGCCGGGGCCAGGATGTAGCGCTTGGTGCCGTCGGCGTAGTGCAGCAGCGCGATGCGCGCGGTGCGGTTCGGGTCGTACTCGATGTGGGCGACCTTCGCCGGCACACCGTCCTTGTCGTGACGACGGAAGTCGATCAGGCGGTACTGCCGCTTGTGGCCACCGCCCTTGTGACGGGTGGTGATGCGACCGGTGTTGTTGCGTCCACCGGTCTTGTGCAGCGGGCGGAGAAGGGACTTCTCCGGCGTGGACCGGGTGATCTCTGCGAAGTCGGCCACCGACGAGCCACGCTGGCCCGGGGTGGTCGGCTTGTACTTACGGATAGCCATGTACCTATTCCTCGATTAAGTGGTCTCCGCGTCGCCTCAGGAGGCGAGCGGACCTCCGAAGATGTCGATCGATCCGTCCTTCAGCGTGACGATGGCACGCTTGGTGGACTTGCGCTGGCCCCAGCCGAAGCGGGTCCGGCGGCGCTTGCCCGGACGGTTCAGGGTGTTCACCGAGGCGACGGACACGTCAAAGATGCGCTCGACGGCCTGCTTGATCTCGGTCTTGTTGGAGCGCGGGTCCACGAGGAAGGTGTACTTGCCCTCGTCGATCAGACCGTAGCTCTTCTCCGACACGACGGGAGCGATGATCACGTCGCGGGGATCCTTGTTGATGGAGCCGCTCACTGGGCATCCTCCTTCTTGGCACCGGTGGCCCGCGCCACGAACGCCTCGTAGGCGGCCTGCGTGAACACGACGTCGTCGGAGACGAGCACGTCGTAGGTGTTCAGCTGGTCCGCGTACAGGGTGTGCACGGCGGGCAGGTTGCGGACGGACAGCGCGGCGACGTCGTCGGCGCGGTCGATGACGACCAGCACGTTCTTGCGGCCGGTGTTCAGGGACTCCAGACCGGCCTTGGCCGCCTTGGTGGACGGGGTCTCGCCGGTGACGAGGGCCTCGATCACGTGGACGCGGCCGTTGCGGGCGCGGTCGGACAGGGCACCGCGGAGGGCGGCGGCCTTCATCTTCTTCGGGGTCCGCTGCGAGTAATCACGCGGGGTCGGGCCGTGGACGATGCCACCGCCGGTCATGTGCGGGGCGCGGATCGAGCCCTGACGCGCACGGCCGGTGCCCTTCTGCTTGAACGGCTTGCGGCCGGCACCCGACACCTCGCCGCGGTCCTTCGCCTTGTGGGTGCCCTGACGGGCGGCGGCGAGCTGGGCCACGACGACCTGGTGCATCAGCGGGACATTCGCCTGCACGTCGAAGATCTCGGCGGGCAGGTCGACCTTGACGGTCTTCACAGAGTTGGCCATGGGTCTCAGGCTCCCTTCGCGGCGCTGCGCACGAGCACGACCTGGCCCTTGGGGCCGGGGACAGCGCCCTTGATCAGCAGCAGGTTGTTGTCCACGTCGATGCCGTGGAGCGTGAGGTTCTGGGTGGTCTGGCGCACGGCGCCCATGCGGCCGGCCATGCGCATGCCCTTGAAGACACGGCCCGGGGTGGCCGCGCCGCCGACGGAGCCCGGCTTGCGGTGGTTCTTGTGCTGGCCGTGGGAGGCGCCCACGCCGGCGAAGCCGTGCCGCTTCATGGCACCGGCGAAGCCCTTGCCCTTGGTGGTGCCCACGACGTCGACCTTCTGGCCGGCCTCGAAGACCTCGACGGACAGGTCCTGGCCGAGCTCGTACTCGGCGGCGTCTGCGGTGCGCAGCTCCACCAGGTGGCGGCGCGGGGTCACGCCGGCCTTCTCGAAGTGACCGGCCAGCGGCTTGGTCACGCGGCGGGGGTCGATCTGGCCGTAGGCGATCTGGACAGCGGTGTAGCCGTCGGTCTCCTCGTTGCGCAGCTGGGTGACCACGTTGGAGTCGGACTGGACCACGGTGACGGGGATGAGCTTTCCGTTCTCATCCCAGACCTGGGTCATGCCGAGCTTCGTGCCCAGCAAGCCCTTGACGTTACGGGTGTTGGTCATAGTCTCTCAGCACCTCCCTCTCAGAGCTTGATCTCGATGTTGACGTCCGCGGGCAGGTCCAGTCGCATGAGCGAGTCGACGGCCTTCGGAGTCGGGTCGATGATGTCGATCAGCCGCTTGTGGGTGCGCATCTCGAAGTGCTCACGGCTATCCTTGTACTTGTGCGGAGAACGGATAACGCAGTACACGTTCTTCTCCGTCGGCAGCGGCACGGGGCCGACCACCGTCGCGCCTGCGCGCGTGACCGTGTCAACGATCTTGCGGGCCGAGACGTCGATGACCTCGTGGTCGTACGACTTCAGCCGGATGCGGATCTTCTGTCCCGCCATGGCGTCACGCCTCTCTCGTCGAGTAGCTGTTCCTGTCCCTGTGCGCGGGACCGCTGGGGGTCCCGCCTCTTGTCCTCGACCCGCACGCGGGTGAATCCGGCTCGGCCGGGTTCCTCACCCTCGTCGGGCTCCGGTCCACGCGGCCGGGCGTGTCGCACTCCCGAGGGAGCGGACGAACCGGCATGGGACTGGAGGGAATGTGCATCTGGACCCCGCCGCCGGCCACGAGACACATGGCTGACAGCGCATGGGGCGCTTGAGCAACTTATCCAGTATGACAGACAACGGCACCGACCGCCAACCGGCGGCCGGTGCCCTCGTGTGTGATCCGTGACGCATCGGCGCCGGGAGGCCTCAGCTCCCCCACTCGGTGGGCGGTCCCGCGGCCAGCAGGCCGGCGAACACCACGGCCACGACGGCCAGGGCGACCAGCGCACTCACGAGCGGGCGGGCCAGCACCATGCGCAGCGCTCCGGCGGCCGCACCCGTGCGGCCGTCCTCGTCCAGGACCCTCCAGTGACCGGCCGGCTCGCCACGCCGGTGCATCGCCCGCTCGAACGGCACCGTCATGAACGGGACCACCGCCGAGCCGAGGGCCAGCAGGCCCCTGCCGGCGGACCACCGGGAGTCGATCCAGACGGCCATGACCACCACCACGTAGCAGAGGAACACGAAGCCGTGCACGCCGCCGCCGATCGGCATCAGCGCATCGGTCGCGCCCGAGTACTTGAGAACCATCGCGAGGATCAGCAGGGCCCACGTCACCATCTCCGCCGCCGCGGTGATGCCGAAGAGCCTCCGTGGGCCGGCCGCCCTCACCGCTCGATCTCTCCGCCGCGGTTGGCTCGGCGGATGCGCTTGGCGCGGTCGATCTCGGGCTTGAAGTGTCGATAGAGGCCGATGCCGACGGCCACGACCGCGACGACGACCAGCAGGGTGATCAGCATTTCCATGCACACCAGCGTATCCGTGCCGTACGGCCGCCCGCGACGCAGACACGGGAAGGCCCCCCGCCTCCGGAGAGGCGAGGGGCCGTCGTCGCTGTGGCCGGCTCGATGACCGACCGGCTACGACCTGTCAGATCACTTAGTGATCTTCGTCACGCGGCCGGAGCCCACGGTGCGGCCACCCTCGCGGATGGCGAAGCCGAGGCCCTCCTCCATGGCGATCGGCTGGATGAGCTCGACCGACATCTCGGTGGTGTCGCCCGGCATGACCATCTCGGTGCCCTCCGGCAGGGTGATGACACCGGTGACATCGGTGGTGCGGAAGTAGAACTGCGGGCGGTAGTTCGAGTAGAACGGGTTGTGACGGCCGCCCTCGTCCTTGGACAGGATGTACACGTTGGCCTCGAAGCCGGTGTGCGGGGTGATCGAGCCCGGGGCCACGACGACCTGGCCGCGCTCGACGTCGTCACGCTTCAGACCGCGGAGCAGGAGACCGCAGTTCTCACCGGCCCAGGCCTCCTCGAGCTGCTTATGGAACATCTCGATGCCGGTCACGGTGGTCTTCTGCAGGTCGCGGATGCCCACGATCTCGACCTCGGAGTTGATCGGCAGGGTGCCGCGCTCGGCGCGGCCGGTCACCACGGTGCCGCGGCCGGTGATGGTGAACACGTCCTCGATCGGCATCAGGAACGGCTTGTCCTTGTCGCGGACCGGATCCGGGATGTACTCGTCCACGGCGGCCATCAGGTCCTGCACGGACTTGACCCACTTCTCGTCGCCTCGAGGCCTTGAGAGCGGAGACCTTGACGACCGGGGCGTCGTCGCCGTCGAACTCCTGGGAGGACAGCAGCTCGCGGACCTCCATCTCGACGAGCTCGAGGAGCTCCTCGTCCTCGACCATGTCGGACTTGTTCAGGGCCACGAGCAGGGCCGGCACGCCGACCTGGCGGGCCAGGAGCACGTGCTCGCGGGTCTGGGCCATCGGGCCGTCGGTGGCGGCGACCACGAGGATCGCACCGTCCATCTGGGCGGCGCCGGTGATCATGTTCTTGATGTAGTCGGCGTGACCCGGGGCGTCCACGTGGGCGTAGTGACGCTTCTCGGTCTGGTACTCCACGTGGGAGATGTTGATGGTGATGCCGCGCTGGCGCTCCTCCGGAGCGGAGTCGATCGAAGCGAAGTCGCGAGCCTCGTTCAGGTCCGGGTACTGGTCGTACAGGACCTTCGAGATCGCGGCGGTCAGGGTGGTCTTGCCGTGGTCAACGTGGCCGATGGTGCCGATGTTGACGTGCGGCTTCGTGCGATCGAACTTTGCCTTTGCCACAGTTCCTCCTAGAACGTGTTCATCTTCGCGAAGACTGGAAAGCCTCTTGCAGCAGCGCAGGGCGTGCTGACAACTCTCCCGATTCTACGTGTCGATGCGGTGTTGGGGAAATCCCGGCGGATGGAAGGACCAGTCCGGTTCCAGGCCAGCAGTGCCGCCTGAAGCGGACCGGACCTGACCCGTCCTGTGCGGGGCCGCATCGCCGGGGTGGTGCGGCTCCCGTGCTCCCCGCGGCCGCAGTCGGGTGCGGCCGCGGGGAGCAAGTCTGTTTCAGGGTGTGTGACCCGTGGTCACTCGCCCTGGGACTTCTGGATGATCTCGTCGGCGACGGCCTTCGGAACCTCCGAGTAGGAGTGGAAGGTCATCGAGAACACCGCGCGGCCCTGGGTGCGGGAGCGCAGGTCGCCGATGTAGCCGAACATCTCCGACAGCGGCACGAGGGCCTTGACGACCTTCACGCCGGTGGCGTCCTCCATGGACTGGATCTGGCCGCGGCGGGAGTTCAGGTCGCCGATGACGTCGCCCATGAACTCCTCCGGGGTGCGGACCTCGACGGCCATCAGCGGCTCGAGGAGGACCGGGTTCGCCTTGCGCACGCCTTCCTTGAAGGCCTGCGAGCCGGCGATCTTGAAGGCCATCTCCGAGGAGTCGACGTCGTGGTAGGCGCCGTCGAGGAGGGTCGCCTTCACGCCCACCATCGGGTAACCGGCCAGCACGCCGAACTGCATGGCGTCCTGGATGCCCGCGTCCACCGAGGGGATGTACTCGCGGGGCACGCGACCGCCGGTGACAGCGTTCTCGAACTCGTAGGTCTCGCCCTCGGCAGTGTCCAGCGGCTCGAACTTGAGCTGGACCTTCGCGAACTGGCCGGAGCCGCCGGTCTGCTTCTTGTGGGTGTAGTCGATCTTGTCGACCGTGCGCTTGATGGTCTCGCGGTACGCGACCTGGGGCTTGCCGACGTTGGCCTCGACCTTGAACTCACGCTTCATGCGGTCCACGAACACGTCGAGGTGCAGCTCGCCCATGCCGCCGATCTCGGTCTGGCCGGTCTCCTCGTTGAGGGTGACGCGGAAGGTCGGATCCTCGGCGACGAGCTTCTGGATGGCGGTGGAGAGCTTCTCCTGATCGCCCTTCGACTTCGGCTCGATGGCCACGGCGATCACCGGCTCCGGGAACGACATGGACTCGAGGATGATCGGGTGGTCCGGGTTGCAGAGGGTGTCACCGGTGGTGGTGTCCTTCAGGCCGATCACCGCGTAGATGTGGCCGGCGACGACCTCGTCCACCGGGTTCTCCTTGTTGGCGTGCATCTGGAAGAGCTTGCCGATGCGCTCCTTCTTGCCCTTGGTGGCGTTGAGGATCTGCGCACCGGTCTCCAGACGGCCGGAGTACACGCGGATGAAGGTCAGGGTGCCGAAGAACGGGTGCGAGGCGATCTTGAAGGCCAGGGCCGAGAACGGCTCCTCCTTCGAGGCCTCGCGGCTCAGCTCGACGGACTCGTCCTTGACGTCGTGGCCCATCACGGCACCGGCATCCAGCGGGTTCGGCAGGTAGGCGACGACGGCGTCGAGCATCGGCTGCACGCCGCGGTTCTTGAACGCGGAGCCGCAGAACACCGGGTAGGCCTCGGCGGCCACGGTCAGCTTGCGCACGCCCGCGACGATCTCCTCCTGGGTGAGCTCCTCGCCCTCGAGGTACTTCTCCATGAGCTCCTCGTCGGCCTCGGCGACGGCCTCGAGCAGCTGGGTGCGGTACTCCTCGGCCTTGTCCTTCAGGTCCTCCGGGATCTCACGGGTCTCGTACTCGGCGCCCATGGTCACGTCGCCCTTGGCGTCGCCCGGCCACACGAAGGCCTGCATGGACAGCAGGTCGACGACGCCCACGAAGTCGTTCTCGGTGCCGATCGGCAGCTGCATCACCAGCGGCTTGGCGCCGAGGCGGGACACGATGGTGTCCACGGTGAAGTAGAAGTCGGCACCGAGCTTGTCCATCTTGTTGACGAAGCAGATGCGCGGCACGTTGTACTTGTCCGCCTGACGCCACACGGTCTCCGACTGCGGCTCCACGCCCTCCTTGGCGTCGAACACGGCCACGGCGCCGTCCAGGACGCGCAGCGACCGCTCCACCTCGACGGTGAAGTCCACGTGGCCGGGGGTGTCGATGATGTTGATCTGGGTGTTCTTCCAGAAGCAGGTCACCGCGGCGGAGGTGATGGTGATGCCGCGCTCCTTCTCCTGCTCCATCCAGTCGGTGGTCGACGCACCGTCGTGGGTCTCGCCGAGCTTGTGGTTCACACCCGTGTAGAAGAGGATGCGCTCGGTGGTGGTGGTCTTGCCGGCATCGATGTGCGCCATGATGCCGATGTTGCGGACCTTGTTCAGGTCGGTCAGCACGTCCTGTGCCACGGTGTCTCCCTTGTGTCGGGGTGGGGTGGGGGCTCGTCAGATGGATACGGAGATCGCCACGGGGATCCCTCCCCGGCGGCGGAGGGCCCGGGGCGCGGAGGATCGCTCCCCGCCCCGGGCCGAGGTCGTCACCAGCGGTAGTGGGCGAAGGCCTTGTTGGCCTCGGCCATCTTATGGGTGTCCTCACGGCGCTTCACGGCGCCGCCGAGGCCGTTCGAGGCATCGAGGATCTCGTTCATCAGGCGCTCGGTCATGGTCTTCTCGCGGCGGGCCTTCGAGAAGCCGACCAGCCAGCGCAGGGCCAGGGCCGTGGAGCGGCCCGGTTTGACCTCGACCGGGACCTGGTAGGTGGCGCCGCCGACGCGGCGGGAGCGCACCTCGAGGGCCGGCTTGATGTTGTCCATGGCCTTCTTCAGGGTGGCCACCGGATCGCCGCCGGTCTTCTGGCGGGCGCCTCGAGGGCACCGTAGACGATGCGCTCGGCGGTGGACTTCTTGCCGTCGACCAGCACCTTGTTGATCAGCTGGGTGACCAGCGGGGAGCCGTAGACGGGATCGACGACGAGGGGGCGCTTCGGCGCGGGACCCTTACGAGGCATTACTTCTTCTCCTTCTTGGCGCCGTAGCGGGAGCGGGCCTGGCCGCGGTTCTTGACGCCCTGGGTGTCGAGGGCGCCGCGCACGATCTTGTAGCGCACGCCCGGCAGGTCCTTCACACGACCGCCGCGGACGAGCACGATCGAGTGCTCCTGCAGGTTGTGGCCCTCACCCGGGATGTACGCGGTGACCTCGATACCGCCGTTGAGGCGGACACGGGCGACCTTGCGCAGCGCGGAGTTCGGCTTCTTCGGGGTCGTGGTGTACACACGGGTGCACACGCCACGACGCATGGGGTTGCCCTGCAGCGCAGGGGCCTTGGTCTTGACGACCTTCGGTGAGCGGCCCTTGCGGACCAGCTGCTGAATCGTAGGCACTCTTCAGTCTTCCTCTTCGGTGATCGCTGACGTGATCTGCCGAGCCGACAGGCCGTCTGGCCTCGGGTTCGGCGGCTGCTCGTTCCTCGTTCTGCCTCTCCTGTGGGGGCTTCGAGAGCAAACGTCCGCAGGCGTGCAAAAGTGTGGCATTCGTTGCGCAACTTCCCCGCAACCCGGACCGCGTCCATACTGCCACACGAAAAACAATCGAACCTAGGCTACCACGTGGGCCGTTCCGCGCCAACACGGGGTGGGAGGCACCACACCCGGGCATCCGACGCGCACCCGGGGCACCCGACGGGCACCCGCCGTAGACTGGCCCCGTGACTTCCGAACCTGATGCAGCACAGACGACCCCGTCCACCGCGGCCGGTCCCCTGTCCGTCCGCACCATCGACGAGGCCCAGCACACCCCCTTCCTCGCGCGCCATCCGGAGGCCTCGTTCCTCCAGAACCCACGCTGGCCCAAGGTGAAGACCGACTGGCGCGGCCAGTCCCTGGGCGTCTTCCGCGGCACCGAGCTGGTGGGTGCGGCCCTCGTCCTGGCACGCCCCCTTCCCGTGCCCGCCCGCCTGCCGGTGCTCGGGAAGGCGTTCCTCGCCTACATCGCCGAGGGACCGGTCCTGGACGAGGGCGTGCGCCTCGTGGACGTGCTCGGCCCGCTCGTGGAGCTCCTGAAGTCCCAGGGCGCCTTCCTGGTCCGCATGGGGCCGCCCGGCGTCGTGCGCACCTGGGAGGCGGACACGGTCCGCAAGGCCCTGACGGACCCGCAGTACAGGATCCTGACCGACCTGCCGTGCGAGGTCACCCCCGGCGCGCTCGAGCTGCAGGACGAGCTGCGCGCGGCCGGCTGGAAGGCGCCCGAGGTCCTCGAGGGCTTCTCCGCGGGCCAGCCGATGTTCCAGGCCCGCATCCCGCTGAAGGACCTGGACGTGGACGGCGTGCTCGCGCGCATGTCCGGCTCCTCCCGCAAGCGCACCCGCCGCTCCACCCGCAACGACCTGGACGTCGTCACCGCCGGTGTGGAGCGCCTGGACGAGTGGGAGTCGCTGCAGGACGAGACGGCGGAGCGGGACAAGTTCACCGGCCGCCCCAAGGAGTACTTCCAGCGCGTGATCGAGGAGCTGGGCGGCTCGGAGATCGCCGACGTCACCTACTACCTCGCCGAGTACGAGGGCGAGCCGGTGGCCGCGGCCTTCCACTTCCGGCAGGGCCACGTCTGCTATCGCCCCTACTCCGCCTCGTCCCAGAAGGAGCGCAAGCGCGACGCCCCGCGCCTGCTGCAGCTCACCCAGATCGAGGCCGGCATCGAGGCCGGCTGCCACTGGCTGGACCTGGGCGGCGTGCCCGGCTCCGTGGACCATGAGGACCGGATCACCGGCCTCACCGAGTTCAAGACCACCCAGGGCGCGAACGTGGTGCAGACCCACGGCGAGTGGGACTTCCCGGTCAACCGGCTGCTGGCCAAGGCCTTCAACCTGTACATGTCGCGTCGCTGACGCCCCCGTCCCTCGGCCGAGGGGACCCACGGCCCGGCGCCTTCCGCACGGAAGGCGCCGGGCCGTCGTCGTTGTTGCCCGCTCCCCCGGCCTCCCGACGACGGCACACCTCCCCACGGACCGGTCCGCCGCCTCATCGGCGGTCTCGGCGGACCACGACGACGGCGCCCCCTCCACCATGCTCCTCCCCGTGCAGGGCAGGCACGACGGAGGGCCCGCCCCGGCCCCCGCGGTGCGGGGACGAGACGGGCCCTCGATGCCGTCCGGACGGACCCTTCCGGGTCCGGGCCGGGTCAGGCGCGGAAGTCGCCGCCGCGGCCGTAGTCGTCCAGGCTCATGGCGTGGAACTCCCCGCCGCCCATGGACTGGTCCAGGCCCGGGTAGTCGAAGTCCGCGAAGCCCGAGGGTGAGGTGAACAGGTTCGCCTTCGCCTCCTCGGTCGGCTCCACCACGGTCTTGGTGTAGCGGTCCAGGCCGGTGCCGGCCGGGATCAGCTTGCCGATGATCACGTTCTCCTTCAGACCCAGCAGCGGATCCTCCTTGCCTTCCATGGCGGCCTGCGTGAGCACGCGGGTCGTCTCCTGGAAGGACGCGGCGGACAGCCACGAGTCGGTCGCCAGCGACGCCTTGGTGATGCCCATGAGCTCGTCGCGGCCGGAGGCCGGCTGGTGGCCCTCGGACACGGCGGCGCGGTTGGCGGCCACGAAGCGGGCGCGGTCGGTGAGCTCACCCGGCAGCAGGTCGGTCTCACCGGACTCGATCACGGTGATGCGACGCAGCATCTGGCGGACGATGACCTCCACGTGCTTGTCATGGATGCCCACACCCTGGGACTGGTACACGTCCTGCACCTCGTCCACCAGGAAGCGCTGGGCGGCACGCGGGCCGAGCACGCGCAGGACCTGCTTCGGGTCCACCGCACCGGCCACCAGCTGGGTGCCGACGGCCACGTGCTCGCCGTCCTCCACCAGCAGGCGCGCACGGCGCAGCACCGGGTAGGCGATCTCCTCGGAGCCGTCGTCCGGGGTCAGGATCAGGCGGATCGAGGACTCGTTGTCCTCGATGGCCACGCGACCGGCGACCTCGGAGATCGGGGCCACACCCTTCGGGGTGCGCGCCTCGAAGAGCTCCTGGATACGGGGCAGACCCTGGGTGATGTCGTCCGCGGAGGCCACACCGCCGGTGTGGAAGGTACGCATGGTGAGCTGGGTGCCCGGCTCGCCGATGGACTGCGCGGCGATGATGCCGACGGCCTCGCCGATGTCCACCAGCTGTCCGGTGGCCATGGAGCGGCCGTAGCACTTGGCGCAGGTGCCCACGGCGGACTCGCAGGTGAGCACGGAGCGCACCTTGATCTCGGTCACACCCGCGGCCACGAGCTCGTCGATCAGGACGTCGCCCACGTCGGCGCCGCCCTTGGCGACGACCTTGCCGTCGATCTCCACATCGGTCGCCAGGGTGCGGGCGAACGCGGAGTTCTCCACGGTCTCGTGCTGACGCAGCTCGCCGTTGGCGTCGGCCACGGCGATGGTCACGGCCAGACCGCGCTCGGTGCCGCAGTCCTCCTCGCGGACGATGACGTCCTGGGAGACGTCCACGAGACGACGGGTCAGGTAGCCCGAGTTCGCGGTCTTCAGCGCGGTGTCCGCCAGGCCCTTGCGGGCGCCGTGGGTCGCGATGAAGTACTCGAGCACGGACAGGCCCTCGCGGTACGAGGACTTGATCGGACGCGGGATGATCTCGCCCTGCGGGTTGGCCACCAGGCCGCGGATGCCCGCGATCTGGCGCACCTGGAGCCAGTTGCCTCGCGCACCGGAGGTCACCATGCGGTTGATGGTGTTCAGCTTCGGCAGGCCGGCACGCATGGCCTCGGCGACCTCGTCGGTCGCCTTGTTCCAGATGTCGATCAGCTCGGAGCGGCGCTCGTCGTCCGCGATGAGGCCCTTGTCGTACTGGGCCTGCACGCGGCGTGCCTGCTCCTCGTAGCCCTCCATGATGGCGCCCTTGTCCATGTCCGAGGTGATGTCGGAGATGGCCACGGTGACGCCCGACCAGGTGCCCCAGTGGAAGCCGGCGTCCTTGAGGTTGTCCAGCGTCTGGGCGGTGACGACCATCGGGTAGCGCTCGGCCAGGTCATTGACCAGCTGGCCGAGGGTGCCCTTGGTGGCCTGGGTGTCCAGCCACGGGTAGTCCGCCGGGAGCAGGTCGTTGAAGATGACCTTGCCCAGGGTGGTCTCGATCAGGGCGGTCTCGCCCTCGGACCAGCCCTCCGGGGCGGACACGGCGGCCGACGGCACGAAGCCCTCGATGGCGATCTTCGCAGGCGCGTTCAGGTGCAGCTCGCCGGCGTCGAAGGCCATGATGGCCTCGGCGACCGAGGAGAACTCGCGGCCGGCTCCGGCCTCGTCCTCACGGACGGTGGTCAGGTGGTTCAGGCCGATGATCATGTCCTGCGCCGGGACGGCCACGGCGCGGCCGTCCGAGGGCTTCAGGATGTTGTGGCTGGACAGCATCAGCAGTCGCGCCTCGGCCTGCGCCTCCGGGGACAGCGGCAGGTGGACCGCCATCTGGTCGCCGTCGAAGTCCGCGTTGAACGCGGAGCAGACCAGCGGGTGCAGCTGGAGTGCCTTGCCCTCGACCAGCTGCGGCTCGAAGGCCTGGATGCCCAGACGGTGCAGGGTGGGGGCGCGGTTCAGCAGCACCGGGTGCTCGGTGATGACCTCCTCGAGCACGTCCCACACCTGCGGGCGGAAGCGCTCCACCATGCGCTTGGCGGACTTGATGTTCTGCGCGTGGTTCAGGTCCACGAGGCGCTTCATCACGAACGGCTTGAACAGCTCCAGCGCCATCTGCTTCGGCAGGCCGCACTGGTGCAGCTTCAGCTGAGGTCCGACCACGATGACCGAACGGCCCGAGTAGTCGACGCGCTTGCCGAGCAGGTTCTGACGGAAGCGGCCCTGCTTGCCCTTGAGCATGTCGGACAGCGACTTCAGCGGACGGTTGCCCGGGCCGGTGACCGGACGGCCGCGCCGGCCGTTGTCGAACAGCGAGTCCACGGCCTCCTGGAGCATGCGCTTCTCGTTGTTCACGATGATCTCGGGGGCACCGAGGTCCAGCAGGCGCTTCAGGCGGTTGTTTCGGTTGATCACACGGCGGTAGAGGTCGTTCAGGTCGGAGGTCGCGAAGCGGCCGCCGTCCAGCTGGACCATCGGGCGCAGCTCCGGCGGGATCACCGGGACCGCGTCGAGGACCATGCCCTCCGGGGAGTTGTCCGTGGTCAGGAACGCGTTGACGACCTTCAGACGCTTCAGGGCGCGGGTCTTGCGCTGGCCCTTGCCGGTCTTGATGGTCTCGCGGAGCATCTCGGCCTCGGCGTCCAGGTCGAAGGTCTCCAAGCGGCGCTGGATGGCCTCCGCGCCCATGGCGCCGGTGAAGTACTGGCCGAACTTGTCCCGCATGGCGCGGTACAGGCCCTCGTCGCCCTCAAGGTCGGCGACCTTGAGGTTCTTGAAGCGGTCCCAGACCTGCTCCTTGCGGTCCAGCTCCGCGTCCGCCCGCTTGCGGATCTGCGCCATGGTCTTGTCCGCGGCGTCACGGGCCTTCTTCTTCTCCGCGGCCTTGGCGCCCTCGGACTCCAGCTTCGCCAGGTCCTTCTCGAGGTCGCCCGCGATCGCGGCGATGTCCGCGTCGCGCTGCTCGGCCAGGACACGGGTCTCCTGGTCGTGCTCGGCCTGCAGGTTCGGCAGGTCGTTGTGACGGGCCTCCTCGTCCACAGAGGTGATCATGTAGGCCGCGAAGTAGATGACCTTCTCCAGGTCCTTCGGGGCCAGGTCCAGCAGGTAGCCCAGGCGGGAGGGCACGCCCTTGAAGTACCAGATGTGGGTCACGGGAGCGGCGAGCTCGATGTGGCCCATCCGGTCGCGGCGCACCTTGGAGCGGGTCACCTCGACGCCGCAGCGCTCGCAGATGATGCCCTTGAAGCGCACGCGCTTGTACTTGCCGCAGGCGCACTCCCAGTCACGGGTCGGACCGAAGATGCGCTCGCAGAAGAGCCCGTCCTTCTCCGGCTTCAGGGTGCGGTAGTTGATGGTCTCCGGCTTCTTCACCTCGCCGTAGGACCAGCGGCGGATGTCCTCCGCCGTGGCCAGGCCGATGCGCATCAGGCCGAAAGAGTTGTCAGTGGACATGCTGTGAACGGTCATGTTCCGGTGAACTCCTCAGTTCAGTGGTTCTCAGGTGACGTCTTGTGGGTGGGGAGCCGAGGGGCTCAGACTTCCTCGACCGAGCTCGGCTCGGCGTGGGACAGGTCGATGCCCAGCTCCTCGGCGGCCCGGAAGCTCTCGTCATCCGAGTCACGCATCTCGATGGTCTGCCCGTCCGCGGAGAGGACCTCCACGTTCAGGCACAGGGACTGCATCTCCTTGATGAGGACCTTGAAGGACTCCGGAACGCCCGGCTCCGGGATGTTCTCGCCCTTCACGATGGCCTCGTACACCTTCACACGACCGTGGATGTCGTCCGACTTGATGGTCAGCAGCTCCTGGAGGGTGAACGCGGCGCCGTACGCCTCGAGCGCCCACACCTCCATCTCGCCGAAGCGCTGACCGCCGAACTGGGCCTTGCCGCCCAGCGGCTGCTGCGTGATCATCGAGTACGGACCCGTGGAACGGGCGTGGATCTTGTCGTCCACCAGGTGGTGCAGCTTCAGCATGTACATGTAGCCGACCGAGATCGGGTCCGGGAACGGCTCGCCGGTGCGACCGTCGAACAGCTGGGTCTTGCCGTTCGTGCCCATGAGGCGGTCGCCGTCCCGGGTCACGTTGACGTGGCCCAGCAGGCCCTCGATCTCGTAGGCCTCGGCACCGTCGAACACCGGGGTGGCGACGTTCACCGGACCGGACTGGCGCGGGAAGTTCGGCAGGTCCTTGATCCACTCCGGCTCCCCCTGGATGTCCCAGCCGCGGGAGGCGGCCCAGCCCAGGTGGAGCTCCATGACCTGGCCGAGGTTCATGCGGCCCGGCACGCCGAGCGGGTTCAGGATGACGTCCACCGGGGTGCCGTCGGCGAGGAACGGCATGTCTTCGACCGGCAGGATCTTGGAGATCACGCCCTTGTTGCCGTGACGGCCGGCCATCTTGTCGCCGTCGGTGATCTTGCGCTTCTGGGCGACGTAGACGCGGACCAGCTGGTTCACGCCCGGGGGCAGGTCGTCGTCCTCGTCACGGTCGAAGATGCGCACGCCGATCACGGTGCCGGACTCTCCGTGGGGCACCTTCAGGGAGGTGTCACGGACCTCACGGGACTTCTCGCCGAAGATGGCGCGCAGCAGGCGCTCCTCCGGGGTCAGCTCCGTCTCGCCCTTCGGGGTGACGCGGCCGACCAGGATGTCGCCCGCCTCCACCTCGGCGCCGATGTGATGATGCCGCGCTCGTCGAGCTGGGACAGCACCTCGTCGGACACGTTCGGGATGTCGCGGGTGATCTCCTCGGCGCCCAGCTTGGTGTCACGGGCGTCGACCTCGTGCTCCTCGATGTGGATCGAGGTCAGCACGTCGTCGGAGACCATGCGCTGAGACAGAATGATGGCGTCCTCGTAGTTGAGGCCCTCCCACGGCATGAACGCCACGAGCAGGTTCTTGCCCAGGGCGAGCTCGCCGTAGTCCGTGGCGGGGCCGTCCGCGATGATGCTCAGCGGCTCCACCCGGTCGCCCTCGGACACCCGCACGCGCTGGTTGTACGCGTTGCCCTGGTTCGAGCGGGAGAACTTCATGATCGGGTAATGCGTGGTGGTGCCGTCGTCGTTCATGACGGTCACCAGGTCCGCGGCCACCTCGGTGACGACGCCGGCCGCGGTGGCGGTCACGGAGTCGCCGGCGTCCACGGCCACGTACTTCTCCATGCCGGTGCCCACGTACGGGGCCTCGGACTGGAGCAGCGGCACGGCCTGGCGCTGCATGTTGGCGCCCATGAGCGCGCGGTTCGCGTCGTCGTGCTCGAGGAACGGGATGAGGGCGGTCGCGGCCGACACCATCTGGCGCGGGGACACGTCCATGTAGTCGATGTCGTCCACGGAGGACAGCACCGGCTCGCCGCCGCCGCCGCGCTGGCGGCAGAGGACCAGGTCCTCCACGAAACGACCGTCCTCGCCCACCGGGGCGTTGGCCTGGGCGATCTGGCAGCCCAGCTCGTCGTCCGCGGTCAGGTAGTCGACCTTGTCGGTGACCTTGCCGTCCACCACGCGGCGATACGGGGTCTCGATGAAGCCGAAGGAGTTGATGCGGCCGAAGGTCGCCAGGGAGCCGATCAGGCCGATGTTCGGACCCTCAGGGGTCTCGATCGGGCACATGCGGCCGTAGTGCGACGGGTGGACGTCACGGACCTCCATGCCGGCGCGGTCGCGGGACAGGCCGCCCGGGCCCAGCGCGGACAGGCGACGCTTGTGCGTCAGGCCGGCCAGCGGGTTGTTCTGGTCCATGAACTGGGACAGCTGGGAGGTGCCGAAGAACTCCTTGATCGACGCCACGACCGGGCGGATGTTGATCAGGGTCTGCGGGGTGATCGCCTCCACGTCCTGGGTGGTCATGCGCTCACGCACGACGCGCTCCATGCGGGACAGGCCGGTGCGGATCTGGTTCTCGATCAGCTCGCCCACGGCGCGGATGCGGCGGTTGCCGAAGTGGTCGATGTCGTCGATCTCGACGCGCACGTCCACGTCCTCGCCGTCACGGGTGCCCTTGATGGTCTCCTCGCCGGCGTGCAGGGCGCAGATGAAGTGCACCATCTGGGCCACGTCGTCCTCGGTGAGCACGGTGGAGTGCGGGTCGGACAGCGGCACGTCCACGCCCAGCTTGCGGTTGAGCTTGTAGCGGCCCACCTTCGCCAGGTCGTAGCGCTTCGGGGTGAAGTACAGGTTGTTCAGGAGGGTCTGGGCGGCGTCCACGGCCGCCGGCTCGCCCGGGCGCAGCTTGCGGTAGATGTCCAGCAGAGCCTCGTCCTGGTCCGCGGTGCCGTCCTTCTCCAGGGTGGCGCGGATGGAGTCGTACTGGCCGAACTCCTCGAGGATGCGGGACTCGGTCCAGCCCATGGCCTTGAGCAGCACGGTCACCGGCTGCTTGCGCTTGCGGTCCAGGCGGACGCCCACCTGGTCGCGCTTGTCCACCTCGAGCTCGAACCAGGCGCCGCGGGAGGGGATGATCTTGGCGGAGAAGATCTCCTTGTCCGAGGTCTTGTCCGGGGTGCGCTCGAAGTAGGCGCCCGGAGAACGGACCAGCTGGGACACCACGACGCGCTCGGTGCCGTTGATGATGAAGGTGCCGTTCTTGGTCATGAGCGGGAAGTCGCCCATGAAGACGGTCTGCTGCTTGATCTCGCCGGTCGTGTTGTTCATGAACTCGGCCTTGACGTACAGCGGGGCGGCGTAGGTGGCGTCGCGCTCCTTGCACTCCTCCTCCGGCATCTTCGCGTCCGCGAACTCCGGGTCCGAGAACGACAGGGACATGGTCTCCTGGAAGTCCTCGATCGGGGAGATCTCCTCGAAGATGTCCGTGAGCCCGGAGGTCACCGGCACGGAGTGGTCGCCGACGGCCTGGGCCTGCTCGACGCGGGCGGCCCAGCGCTCGTTGCCGACGAGGCGGTCGAAGGAGTCGGTCTGCAGCGCCAGCAGATCCGGCACGTCCAGCGGCTCGGCGATCTTGGCGAAGGAGATGCGGCCGGCGGATGCGCCGGAACGCGGGGAGACGGAAGCGGTTTCGTTGGAGGTGCTCGAGGCGACCACGTAGGATCCTTCCACAGGCTTTCGGGGGTCCGTGTTCGGATCTCCCTGGGACGGCACAGACGCCGTGTGCGGGCCCACCGCCATATGAAGGCCTCGCTCGTCCGCGTCGACGTCCCTGTGTGGACTGCTCAGTCTTCAGGGCGCGCGGAAGCAGGGAGATGCAAAGGTCCAGAGTATCGCCCCATACCACGATTGTCCACCGCGTCCGCGTCACACCGGTGCGCGTGGCACCGGCGCCCCTCACGACGACGGCACGCGCCTCCGCAGGCCCGGCACCCTCTCGAGGGCGCCGGTGACGGCATCGCGCAGGCCCGGCCCCAGGGGGCGCTCGATCCACCGGTGCACAGCCCAGGACCAGGCGAGCAGGACGGCGAGGACCAGCGGCATCGTCCAGCGGGGGCCGAACAGGGGCACCAGCAGACCGATCAGCCACCAGCCCCACAGCTGGTGGAAGAGGTAGAGCGGGTAGGTGAGCGCTCCCGCCGCCTTCGCACCCGGGATGCGCCACCGGGCCGCGGGGCTCAGCACCGTGACGGCGACCCACGCCACCATGGCCAGGACGACTCCGGCGACCAGCGGGACCGACACGTCCAGGCCCGTGGTCTCGAGCGTCTCCCGCGCCTGGATCGGCGCGCTCCACGCCGCGGCCAGCCCGGAGCAGACCAGCAGCGCCGCCCAGCGCGGCGGGGTGTGTCCGCGGCGGTGGAGCAGGTACAGCACGATCCCGGCGGCAAAGAGGGCCGAGTACTCCGGGAACAGCACGTGCGAGACCGCCTCCTCCCCCGTACCCACCGCCGAGGCGAGCCCGGCGAGGAGTGTGCCCAGCACCGGCCACCCCACCGCGAAGGCCAGCAGGCGGCCGGGCGTGGTCCACCGCAGCAGCATGACCACGAGCACGGTGGCGTAGAACTTGAGCTCCACCCAGAGCGTCCAGTAGACCCCGTCGAGGTGGCCCACACCGCCCATGCCGCCCTGCAGCATGGTCAGGTTGGGCAGGATCTCGGCGGGGCTGCGCGCGGCGCCCACCTCGGGCCAGAGGACGAAGACCAGCAGTGCCGCCGCCGGGACGGCGGCCCAGTAGGCCGGGTACAGACGTCCGATCCGGGAGCCCACGTACTGGGCCGGGGTCCGTCCGACGACGGAGAGCACGATCACAAGCCCCGAGACCAGGAAGAACAGCTGGACACCGAGCGCGCCCAGGGCGGTGAGACGCCCCAGCACCGGCCACACCTCGAGCGCCACGCGCCCGTCCGTGCTGAACCGCGTGTGGTGCCAGGCGGTCCAGTGGTAGAGGACGACGGACAGGGCCGCCGCGAGTCGGGTGACGTCGAGCAGGGGCCAGCCGTGGGGGCGCCGGGGCGACGGGCCCGGC
>NZ_JBNFOB010000002.1:0-40689 GCF_057364565.1 Micrococcus sp. LASM2_SD2
CGGCGAGCGCGTGCTCGCCGGGGCCTCGTGGTCGGTCGCGGGCCCGTCCCAGGCCCGTCCGCGGGGGTCAGTCGGAGGGCTGGTCGCCGTCGCGCTCGGGGTGCGTGCCGAACGCGAAGTGCCGCCCGGAGAGGCGGGAGATCTCGACCTCCACGTAGAAGTCCTTCAGCGTCGGCACCCACGGCTCGATGCCGAGGGACTCGGCCTCCGCGATCTCCGCCTCCGTGTCCAGGCGGCGGGCGGTGCCGCGGGCCAGCACGGACCAGGCCTGGTCGGAGAGGATGCCGTCGGCCTGGACCACCACGGTGGGGTTGATGGTCAGCTCGGCGAGCTTGGAGCCGGGCGCGGTGCGGAAGTAGACCTTCCCACCGGAGCAGGCGACGTTCACCGGCACGATGTCCGGCTCGCCGTTCACAGCCAGCCCCAGGCGGGCGTGGCGGGTGCGCTCCAGCAGCTTCCAGCACTGCTCGTCGGTCAGGACCAGCACGGGCCCGCCGTCGGCGTGCTCGAACATCATGGGGGACCCGGACTCGTGGGACACGTTCATCATGGACGGCTTGTCGGTGTGGGTCATGCGGGGTCCTCCTCGCTGCCTGCTGCCAGGCGATCTGGTTCCTGTTCCCAGTCTATGTCCGGGGCGTGACGCGCGTCTCGTGGATGACGTGCAGCACCCGTGCCGCCGTGGGGGCCCGGCGCCCGGGTGCGAGCGCCAGCGCGAAGGGGGCGGTGTGGGCCGCGGCTGTCATGGCGGCGGACGCGTCCGAGGACAGCCCGGTCCAGGTGCCTCCCGCTGCACGCAGCAGGTGCATGCCGGCGGCCACGTCCCACGGCTTCGTGTCCACGTAGAGGGCGGCGTCCGCCCAGCCGGCGGCCGTGTGGGCGAGCTCCAGGGCGCCGGAGACCGTGCGGCGGACCGTGGCGTAGGTGCGGACCAGCTCGCCGAAGCGCTCCAGCGCGGCCGTGCCCTCCAGGGCGAGGGCCTCGCCGCCGGATACGAGGTCACCAGGTTCAGGCCGCGCTCGCCGAGGGCCGGATCCGGGGCGGGCCGGGAGAGCTCGGCCAGGGGCCGTTCGTCCTTCACGACGACGGCGCTCGCCTCCGGTGCGCCGCCCGCCCTCTCCATCGGTGCTCCGCCCGCCCTCTCGGTGCGATCCGGTCGCGGCCGCCGTGCAGGACGGTCTTCCCGGGGGCGTCGGGGGCCGGTGCCGCGGCCGGCTCGACCTCGGCGAGATAGGCGCCCGTGTCGTCCGAGGAGAAGACCTGGCCGGCGGCGGGGTCGGCGATCGCGCCGGCGACGACCTCGCCGTCCACCTCGGCGGCGATCGAGACGGAGAACATCGCGAAGCCGTGGGCGAAGTTCGAGGTGCCGTCGATGGGGTCCACGATCCAGCGCAGTGGATGGCCGGCCGCGCCGTGGGTGCCGGTCTCCTCACCGAGCACCCGGGAGCCTGGGACGGCGTCGGTCAGGGCCCGCACCAGGGCCGCCTCGGTGGAGCGGTCGTGCTCGGTGACCAGGTCGTGGTGGTTGGTCTTCAGGCTCGGGCGGGCGGCCGTCGTCGGGAAGCGGGGGCCGGCGCGGAAGGCGGCCCGCAGGGCCGGCACGCGGGAGGCGGCGGCGTCCACGGCCAGGCGCCGCAGGTCAGCGGGGGAAGGGACGGGGGCGAGGGTGCGGGCCATGGACACAGCGTAGTGAGAAGCCGTAGTGAGAAGTCGCACGTACGCGTGCACGCGCGAGCGGGTTGTGGGATTCTTGAGGCTTGTGGTCCGCCTCTGCAGGGGCGGCCGCAGCCTCGTCCGTGCCGGAACCGTCCTGCCCGGACGTCTTCCCCCAGCATGTGAGGAGCTTCCCCTTGCCTCGTCCGGTCAACAAGTCCGCTGCCTACTATCCCGGGCTGGACGGTCTCAGGACGATCGCCGTGGGCCTCGTGGTGGCCTACCACATCGGCGTGCCCGGAACCGGCGGCGGCCTGCTCGGCGTAGGCGTCTTCTTCACGCTCTCCGGCTTCCTCATCACCATGCTCCTGCTCAACCGCTGGGAGAAGCACGGGGACCTGGACCTGAGGCACTTCTGGATCCGCCGCTTCCGCCGTCTGCTGCCGGCGGTGGTGCTGCTGCTGATCGTGGTGCTGGTGGCCACCGTGTTCGTCCACCCGGACAAGCTCGGGGACCGCGGCGAACAGGCGTTCTTCGCCCTGATCTACGTGGCCAACTGGCACACGATCTTCACCGGCGGCTCCTACTTCGAGCAGTTCGACGGCCCGTCCCCGCTGGACCATCTGTGGTCCCTGGCGGTGGAGGAGCAGTTCTACGTGGTGTGGCCGCTGCTACTGCTCGGCATGCTGACCCTGTTCCGGGCCAGGAAGGACGGCGAGGGGACGGCGTCTGCGTTCAAGAAGGCCGCCGTGGTGACGTTCGTGCTGGGTGCGGCCTCCTTTGTGCTGCTGGCCCTGCTCGCGGACCCGACCGGGGACTCCACCCGTGCCTACGAGGGCACGGACACCCGCGCCGGCGGCCTGCTCTGGGGCGCCGTGCTGGCCATGCTGTGGCGGCCGAAGAAGGTCGCGCAGATCCAGTCCGAGAAGGCCCTGTGGACCCTGGACGTGCTGGGTGCGGTCGGCGTGGCCGGGATCCTCTACCTGGCCGCCACCACGGACCAGCTGGACTACAGCCTCTACACCTGGGGCATCGCCGCGCTGACCGTGTCCACGGTGCTGGTGCTGATGCCGCTGATCCACGCCCAGTCCTGGACCAACCGGATCCTCGGTGTGGCCCCGCTGCGCTGGATCGGAGAGCGCTCCTACGGCATCTACCTGTGGCACATGCCGGTGGTGGCGTTCCTGCCGGAGCGCACCCTGTACGGGCAGGACGTGTGGCGAGGGCTGATCGTGGTGGCGCTGACCGTGGTCTTCGCGGAGCTGTCCTGGCGGTTCGTGGAGGACCCGATCCGCCGCCACGGGTTCCTCCCGCTGATCACCGGCCGGGCCCAGCGCGAGGCGCGTGAGCGCCAGGCGACCGTGGAGGAGGGCAACCAGCGTGCCCGCCGCGCCCAGGTGGAGCAGACCCCCGTGCCGAAGGTGGTGGGCCGTGGCCTGCTGGCCGGCGGCGCCGTGGGCGTGACCGTGCTGGCGACCGCCGCGATGGCAGGCCTGGCCGTGCTGCCGCAGAAGTCCGTGGTGGAGATCGCCCAGGAGGAGCAGGCGAAGCAGGCCGAGACGGGCGCCCCCGGCGGCGCCGGGTGCGGCCAGGGCGAGGGTGCCGCCCCGTCACCGACCCCCACGAAGCCCGTGGCCCGCCCGGCCGCCACCGAGACCTTCTGCGAGACCGTGATCCACATCGGCGACTCGACCTCGATCGGCCCGTCCAACAACTCCCTGACCAAGGTGGCCGACCCCGCTAAGCGCATCACCGGCCAGTACGAGGCCGTGGGCGTGCAGGTGGTCGTCGAGGAGGTGGCCGGCGGCCGCTCCATGATCGAGACCCTCGAGCCGTCCGAGCTGAACCCGGGGGAGAAGGGCACCAACGCCCCGGACACCATGCGCGAGCACGCCGGCGAACTCGGGGAGGACGGCTGCTGGGTGGTCAACGTGGGCCTCAACGACGCAGCGAACATGGCCAGCCAGGGCGACTTCTCCAGCACCGAACGGCGCATCGCCGGCGTGATGGAGGCCTCCGAGGGCAGGCCGGTGCTCTGGGTCAACGGCATCACCATGCCGTGGACCAAGAACGAGAACTACGCCAACGAGAACGTCCAGAGGCTCAACGCCTCCCTGGTGGAGGCCACCGAGCAGTACGACAACCTGCGCATCTACGACTGGGCCGCCGACGCCACACCGCACCCCGAGTGGTTCCTCGAGCAGGACGCGAACCACAACAACGCGGAAGGCTCCGAGGCCAAGGCCGAGCACATGGCCAAGGCCCTCGTGGCGGCGTTCCCGAAGGGCGAGGACATGGTCGAGGAGAAGGTCGTCCGCATCGACTGAGGTGCCGTGCCCGCCGGGGGCGGCTTGACGCCCGGTCCGGTCGTTTGCGCTAGTGAGACGGGAGGCGCCGGGAAGGGCCCGGAGGGAATCCCCTCGCTTTCGCTAGCGAAACGGGTGAGTCCCGCCCGGGGCGTTTTCGCTCGCGGAACGAGCGGTCGTCTGCATCCGTCATGTCCGGGGGACGCCGTTATCGCCCCCTTCCCCCCCCTGACCACCCGGTGGTCCTGGACTCCCATCGCTCCCACACCCTCCCCGCATGCGGAATACTGGTCTGCATGTCAGAGCGCGAGTCGCACACCACCCTGCCCCCGTCCGCCCACAACGAGGCCTTCGAGGAGCAGCGGGACGCCCACGAAGCCGTCCCGGCCCAGGCGGACGAGGTGAAGTCCCCGGCCGGCAGCAGCCACGTCTCGGAGAAGCCGACGAAGGGTGAGCACATCGCCACCCGGCTGCAGGACAAGTGGAACGTGTGGCAACGGGAAAGGGCGGAGAAGCGCGGGCACGTGCCACGGCGATCGCGTTCACGGGTTACGGCACCACCGAGTGGGTGCGTGTGCTCTCCCGTGTGATCGTGGCCCCGGACGAGGACTTCCTCAACGGCCGCCGCGTACACAAGGTGGTCGCGGACGGCATCCGCGGCTGGCGCAACTTCTCGTCCCCGCCGATGGTGGGCGCCGAGGTGCAGGTGACGGTGGACGGTCAGACGCACACCGTGCTCACGGACCGCATGGGTGTGGTGGATGAGGTCCTTCCCGCGTCCTTGAAGCCGGGCTGGCGCACCATCACCCTCACCGTCGGGGACGACGAGGTCGTCACCTCGGACGTCTACATCACCGACCCGTCCGCGGATGTGGGCATGGTGTCCGACGTCGACGACACCGTGCTCGTGACCGCCCTGCCGCGTCCCATGTTGGCCGCGTGGAACTCGTTCGTGCTGGATGAGCACGCCCGTACGCCGACCCCGGGCATGGCGGTGCTGCTGCGCCGCATCGCCACCGCCAATCCGATGGCCCCGGTGCTGTACCTGTCCACCGGCGCGTGGAACGTGGCGCAGATGCTCACCCGGTTCCTGGGCCGCAACCTGTACCCGGTGGGTCCGTTGCTGCTGACCAGCTGGGGTCCCACGAAGGACCGCTGGTTCCGTTCCGGCCAGGAGCACAAGCTCACGCAGCTCGAGCGTCTCGTGGGGGAGTTCCCGCACATCAAGTGGATCCTCATCGGCGACGACGGCCAGCACGACCCCGAGATCTACGCCGACTTCGCCAAGCGCCATCCGGAACGCGTGAAGGCGATCGTGATCCGTCAGCTGACCCCGTCCGAGGCGCTCCTCGCCGGTGGTCGCGCGCAGGACACCCGCCACTCCACCCCGGGCGTGCCGTGGTGCTATGGCCCGGACGGTGCGGCGCTGGCGGCCCAGCTGGAGGACCTCGGCATCCTGGAGACCGAGTTCGTGGACGTCCGCCCGGATGGCTGGCGGGACGAGATCGAGGGATGGGACGAGGAGTGACCGTGGCCCCTGGCACCGTTTTCCTTGACGACGACGGCCACCTCGCCGTGGACGTGCACGTCCCCTTGCGCTGGAAGGACATGGACGCCTACGGGCATGTCAACAACATCCAGGTCGTGCAGCTCATGGAGGAGGCCCGTGTGGCCGCCTTCGGCGTCCCCGCCGGGTCCGCCGGTGACGCTGAGGCCGAGCCGGCCCCCATGGATCTGACGGCCGGTGCGGGGGAGGGCGTCCGGGCGTTCGTGTCCGAGCATCGCGTGAAGTACCGCGCGCAGATGAAGTACCGGGTGAAGCCGGTGCGGGTCCGCGTCTCGATCGACGAGGTCAAGGGCGCGTCCGTGCATGTGGGTTACAAGATGTATGACGGCGTGGACGATGCGCTGCTGGTGACCGCCACCTCGGTGATGGTCTATGTGGACGCCGAGAGTGGACGCCCCGTCCGGCTGACTGCTGAGCAGAAGGCGGCGTTGACCGGCGGTCAGTGACGCGGTCGCACTGAACGTGGCCGAGCTGAACGCGGTCTTGCGGGACGAGGCCATGCAGACGGGCCCGGGAGGATCTCTCCCGGGCTCGTCTGTGTCATGGGCGCTGAACTGATCGCTGCGGTCAGTCCGTGGGCTCGCTGCCCGGGGCGCCGCACCCCCAGCCGCTGGGGTTGGAGACGCAGTCCTCTGCGACATTGCGGGTGACGGAGCGGAAGATGTCGGCCTGGGCCGGGTCGGAATCGATCACCAGCTGCCCGGGGACAAGCTCCCAGGTCTCGCCGTTGTCATAGGAGACTTCGCCGATGAACACCGTCGACAGGCCCACGGCGTACGTGCCGGTGTTCTCGTAGATATGACTGGTCGAGGTCTCGGTGTTGAATTCCGCGATGTCCTGGCCCGGATCCGTGGTGGTGCGGGTAGTCCCGTCGCCGTAGTCCCAGCGGAACTCGATCGGTGTCAGACGCATCAGCGTCAGCTGGCCGAACTGGGTCTTCCGCTCAAGGATCTGCTCCGCGTCCGCGTAGATGTTGGTGTGGGCATCGCGCATTCCGCGACCGCCGTTCTGCAGGTGGATGTCGATCTTGCTCGGGGCCACCTTGGCCAAGTCCTCCATGGTGATGGCAGGCCGCTCCTGTGAGCCGTCTGCTCCAGCGCCACCGTCACCGGCACAGAAGCGTGACCCGTACTCGATCGGTTCGTCGGGATTCTCCTGCCGGACGCGCACCTGCTGTACCCAGGTGGCCTCGTCGCCGCAGAAGACCTCCTGCTGGCGCTGACAGTCTCCGAAGTCCGGGTTCTGGAGCTGGTCGGGGTAGCAGCCAGAAACGTGGCGTGAATAGACCGCGTGGGACTTGTCGTAGGCACTTGCGCCAACTCGTCGATCATTCGTTCCTGACCCGGGGCGCTGGGCTGTCGAGCACTCTGTCGTCATGTTGTACGACTTGTTATCAAGATCGACGGCTGCTTCAGAATCACACCTGGTCAGCTCACTCCAGTCTGCCTGAGCTGGACCAGGAAACGCGATCACGCTGACGAGGACGGCGAGTGCTCCTTGGCTTGCTGCGAGACGCTTCATTCCGGCTTTCCTTCGAGACGAGCATAGGTCGTGCGCCAATGACCCATTTCGGAATCGAACTGAACATCTGTAATCCAGGGGGCATCAGTTCTGGCGTCCGTTCTCTGATCTTCGACCTCGGTGCCGTCCTTGTTGAACGCTTTGGCGTCGCTCATGTCTAGCAATGTGGTGACCTCAAGGATCCCCATTTCACTGTTGAGGACACCCGTCAACGCTGAGGTCACCCGGATGTCGGTGCCGGTGAGCCATCCGCCTGCCTCATAGTGCTCAACAACGTCATGGGCGTAATCGTTGCAGAAGTCGCATTCGTCCGCAGAGACCTCTCGCATCGGTCCAATGTCACCCGTCCGCTGCAGGTACGTCACCGTGTCCCACCAGTACTGCACCGCAGCCTTGGCGCCCTCCGGGGTCTCCTCCTTCATCTCCTCGGGCATCTCGGGCTTGGGCACGTTCTTCGCGGGACCGTCGGCGGAGGCGGGGACGTACTTGCCGTCGTCCTCCCTGCTCGGGTCGCTGTCGCCGCCATCGGCCTCGGTGGACTCTCCGTCGCTCGGCCGGTCGTCACTCGGCTCGGTCGACTCGTCGGTGCCCTCGGACTCATCGGCTCCGTCGGACTCGGAACCCTCCGACCCCGACCCCTCGGACTCGGTGCCCTGCGAGGCGGAGGCGGGTGCCGTCGTCGTGGGCGAGGTCGTCTCCTCCGGTTCCTTCTCCTCACCGCCGGTGCAGGCGGTGAGTGAGAGTGCGAGGGCGGCGGTCAGTGCCAGGCCACGGGCGGGTGCGCCACGGCGCATGAGAACCCCTCCAGATGTCTCATCGTCGGTAGGCCACCGGGCCGGCCGCTGATCCCGCAACGACCTCCGACCCCCACGGTCGGCGGTGACACATCCCACAGTCTAGACAGACGCGGCGGCGGAGGGGGAAGTTCTCCACAGCCCCTCCGCCGCCGCGCCACGGTGCCGCAACCTCGCCGCGGCTGAGTCCGCTCAGACGATGCCCTGCGCCAGCATGGCGTCCGCGACCTTGATGAAGCCGGCGATGTTCGCGCCGGCCACGTAGTTGCCCGGGGCGCCGTAGCTGTCCGCGGTCTCCACGCAGCGGTCGTGGATGGAGCGCATGATCTGCTCGAGGCGCTCGTGCGTGTAGTCGAAGTCCCAGGTGTCGCGCTGGGCGTTCTGCTGCATCTCCAGCGCGGAGGTGGCCACACCGCCGGCGTTGGCGGCCTTGCCCGGGCCGAACAGGATGCCGGCGTCCAGCAGCTGATGGGTGGCCTTCTCGGTGCATGGCATGTTCGCGCCCTCGGCCACGGCCTTCACGCCGTTCTTGATCAGGGTGGCGGCCGCCTTGTTGCCCAGCTCGTTCTGGGTGGCACAGGGCAGGGCCACGGTGCCCGGGACGTCCCACACCAGGCCGCCCTCCACGAAGCGCGCCCCGTTGCCGCGCCGCTCGGCGTACTCCGAGATCCGGCCGCGCTCGACCTCCTTGACCTGCTTGAGCAGATCCAGGTCCAGGCCGTTCTCATCCACCACGTAGCCCGAGGAGTCCGAGGCGGTGATGACCTTCGCACCGAGCGACTTCGCCTTCTCCGCCGCGTAGATCGCCACGTTGCCCGAGCCGGAGATCAGCACCTGCTGGCCGTCCATGGACTCGCCGCGGGTCCGCAGCATGGAGTCCGCGAACATCACGGTGCCGTAACCGGTGGCCTCCTTGCGCACCAGGGAACCGCCCCAGGTCAGCCCCTTGCCCGTGAGCACACCCGCCTCGAAGCGGTTCGTCAGCCGTTTGTACTGGCCGAACATGTAGCCGATCTCCCGGGCGCCCACGCCGGTGTCACCGGCCGGGACGTCCGTGTGCTCGCCCACGTGGCGCCACAGCTCCGTCATGAAGGACTGGCAGAAGCGCATGACCTCGCCGTCGGACCGGCCGGACGGGTTGAAGTCAGAGCCGCCCTTGCCGCCGCCGATCGGCATGCCGGTCAGCGAGTTCTTGAAGATCTGCTCAAAGCCCAGGAACTTCACGATCCCCAGGTACACCGACGAATGGAAGCGGATGCCGCCCTTGTACGGCCCCAGGGCCGAGTTGAACTCCACCCGGAAGCCTCGGTTCACCTGGACCACGCCCTCGTCGTCCACCCAGGGGACACGGAAGATGATCTGCCGCTCCGGCTCGCAGAGGCGGTGCAGGATGCCGGCCTCCACGTACTCCGGGTGACGGTCCACCACCGGGTCCAGGGCCTCGAAGACCTCGGAGACGGCCTGGTGGAACTCCTTCTCACCGGGGTTGCGGGCGAAGACCTCGTCGCGGAGGGCGGACAGCTCGGTGTGCATGGGACGACTCCTCGGGTGGGCCTCCCCGGCCGCGAATCTGGTGCGGGAACAAGGCGGGGACGGCGGCGTTCACAGTGCTGTGCTCGGGGCGAGGTCGCCCCGGGGCTCCATGGTCCCAGGGGAGTGCCGGGTCAGGCCGGTGTGTGTCAGCAGATGGACACACACGCACACCGGGTCAGAACGTCAGCGGCCAGGTGGTGTGGTGCTGCAGGTGACGCAGCGCCACCTCGTCCCGGCGGCGTGAGTCCACGTGGATCGCCTTGCCGTAGTACCCCAGCAGCTGCTCGCAGAGCACCGCCCAGGTCCGGCCCTTCACGGACTCGCGGGCGGCCTCGGCGAAGGCGGCGCGCTTGGCGTCGTCATAGACCAGGTCCGCCACCCGCTCGCGCAGTTGTCCCAGGTTCTTCGGCTCGTAGATCCAGCCGGTGCGGGAGGAGTCCACGATGTCCAGCGGGCCGCCACGGCCCACCGCCACCACCGGTACGCCCGAGGCCATGGCCTCCTGCAGCGTCTGGCCGAAGGTGTCCGACTCGCCCGGGTGCACGAACAGGTCCAGGCTCGCCACGTGCCGGGCCAGGTCCTCCCCGCCCTGGAAACCGGCGAAGTGCGCGCCCGGCAGCGACCGCTGCAGCTGATCCTTCAGCGGACCCGAGCCGATGACCACCAGGCGCGTGCCCGGCAGGTCCGCGAGCACCGCCAGGTCCTCCACCTGCTTCTCATGGGCCAGTCGGCCCACGAAGCCGATCAGCCGCTCGCCGTTCGGGGCCAGCTCCGCGCGCAGCGCCTCGTCCCGCTTGGCCGGGTGGAACCGCTCCGAGTCCACGCCGCGCGCCCACCGATGCACCCGGCGGACACCGCGCTCATGCAGCTGCCTGATGGTGAACGAGCTCGGCGCCACCGTCAGCGTGGCCGTGTTGTGCAGCCGGGCCACGTGGTTCCAGAGCAGGTCCTCCAGCCACGGGGCGCCGTAACGGGCCGCATAGCGGGGGACCTCGGTCTGATAGACCGCCACGGATGGGACGCCCAGCTGGTCCGCGGCCTGCACGGCCCGCCAGCCCAGCACGAACGGCGAGGCGATGTGCACCACGTCCGGGCGGAACCCCGCCAGGATCGAGCGGACCCGTGCCACCGGTCCGGCGGCCACCCGCACGGACGCGTACCCGGACATCGGCACCGACGGCAGCCGGTGCACGTCGAAGCCCTCGACCTGGGCCGGGGCCGTGCCCTGGCCCGCCCCCTGCGTCCAGCCGGCCATCCAGGAGGAGGCTGGGGCGATCACGATCGCCTCATGGCCCTCGCACCGCAGGTGCTTCAGCACCTGGAGCACGGAGTTGGTGACCCCGTTCATATGGGGCAGGAACGACTCGGCGACCACGGCAACGCGCATGCGAGGCACGCTATTCGGCGCATACGACCGGGCTGTGGCCGCTGCGTGGCCCTGCCGTGAACTCTCTGGCTCCGGTGGTGAACTCCCGGTGACCACACGGCCCCGGTGGGCGGGCCCGACCGGGGCAGCGGCCGTCGTCGGGAGACCGGGCGGGGCACCATCCCGAGAGCACCCTGTGAGGTGGGTCCCGGGGCCGTGCCCCGCAGTCCCGGAGGCCCCCGACGGTGGCACCATGGTGGGGATGACTTCCCCCACCTCTCGCACGTCCCGCCTGCTGCGCCCCCTGCCCCTCCCGCTCTGGGTGCAGGGGGTGATCGAGGCGCTCATCGCGGCGCTGCTGAGCCTGGTGATCGTGGTGGTCCCGACCCTGTTCGTGTGGGTCACCGGCGGATTCCACATGCCACGCATCGACGACGTCCTGCAGACCGCCGGCGTCCTCTGGCTCGTGCTCCACGCCGCCCCCGTGACCGTCACCTCCGGCATGCCGATCGTGGACGGCGAGGTCGCCGCCGGCCTCGTCTGGATGGTCCCCTGGGGCCTGTCCCTGCTGCCGATGTGGCTGTCCTGGCGCGCCGGACGCAAGCTCGCCCGCGCCTCCTACCGGGACCAGGCGTGGCAGGCGCTCGCCGGCGGCATGGGCGCCTACGGGCTGGTGGGCCTGACCCTGGCGCTGCTGCCGGGCACCAGCGGCGAGACCGTGCACCCCGTGGTGGGGACGCTCTTCCCTGCGCTGTTCTTCGCCGTGTGCGCGGTGGCCGGGGCGCGCCGTGAGGCCGGGACCTGGGCGCATCTGGTGGGCGTGGACGTGACCGAGCGGATCGCGAAGCGCTCCCAGTACGAGCGCTGGGCCGGGTCCTACGCCTGGTCCGTGCTGCGCGCCTGCCTGGTGGCCGTGCTCAGCCTCGTGGCGATCCACGCGCTCCTGGTGTCCGTGACCCTGGCGATCCGCTGGGCCGACGCCGTCCGCATGTACCAGCTCGTGGACGCCGGCCCCGTGGGCGGCACCATGCTCACCCTGCTGGAGATCGGCTACCTGCCGGCCATGATCGGCTGGGCCGTGGCCTGGTCCGCCGGCCCCGGCTTCTCCGTCGGCTCCCAGAGCCTCTACTCCGCCTTCGGCACGACGACGGCCCCCCTCCCCGCGCTGCCCGCCTTCGCCGCGCTTCCCGCACCCTGGGAGCCCTGGCACCAGGCGTTCGTGCTGCTCCCGGTGCTGGCCGGCGCCGTGGCCGGCTGGTGGCTGCTGCGGGAGGGCGAGAACCACCTCGACGACTGGATGGTCCGCCGCGTGAAGACCCGGTGGATGTCCCTGCTGGCCTCCACCGCCGTGCTGGCGCTGCTGCTCGGCGTGGTCTCCGGGCTCATGACGATGGTGCCCCTGGCCCTGACCTCCGGGTCCATGGGCGTGGGGACGTACACGGTGATCGGGTCCAACGTGTGGCTGGTGGGTCCCGCCGTGGCCGGATGGATCGCGCTCGGCGGCTTCGTGGGGTATCTGGTGGCCATGGGCCTGCAGTCCCGTGAGCTCGACGCCGAGGCGCGGAAGGCCGAACGGGATCGGACGCGCGCGGAGAAGAAGGCCGCGAAGGAGTCTGCGAAGGCCGAGAAGGAGGCTGCCAAGGGGGCCGCGAAGGGTGAGAAGGCCGCGAGGGCCGGGAAGGGCCAGCGCCGCGGTGCCGAGGGCAGTGCGGCTGAGGCTCCGGAGGCGGGGGTTGAGACCGGCGACGCCGCGACGAAGGCAGCTCAGGACGTGAAACAGGCCGCCTCCGCAGATGCCGAGGGCCAGTCGGCGCAGGCGACGCCGAGACCGACGGTGCGAAGGGCGCCGGAGGTGAGGGCGCCGCCGTCGGGAAGGGTGGAAGCAAGCCCGGGAAGAAGACCGGCAAGGGCAGGCGCAAGGACGGGAAGGGCGCTGCCGCTGCCCGCTTGGGCAAGGGTTCGACCGCCATGGTCGTCAGCGCCGAGCGGCCCGTGAAGGACGATGCCGAGGTCAAGAGTGCGTCGGCTGAAGGCGGTGGGCCGAAGGCCCAGCTGAAGGGTGCCGAGAAGGACGCCGGGCGCGACGCCGAGCCGGGCGAGTCCGAGGGCACCGCCCGGGACGCAGCCGAGGGTGGCGAGGCCGGAGACGGAGCGGCGGCGAAGTCCGAGGCGCCGACCGACGAGCGCACGCCCGATGCGGAGGAGCGTGCTGACGTCACTCCGATGCGGCCGGTGAAGGCACGCATTCCGCGCCCGCCCCGGTCGTCGCGCGGCGGTTCCGTGCCCGCGGCGAAGAATGCTGCGAAGGGTTCTGGAGAGCGTGGGGAGGAGGCCGCGAAGGCCGAGGAGTCGACGGGTGTGGCGCCGGCCCGGGGCGGGTCCACGGGCGAGGCGCGTGCCGACGCGAAGGCCCCGGCGAAGGGCGCGGCCTCGGAGGTGCCGGCCGATCGCCATGGCGCCTCGCCGAGGCCGACGGAGAAGACCCCGGCGGAGGCCACCGTGACGCCGACGGGTGCGGGCGAGAAGACGGCCGGTGCGAGTGCAGGTGCGGGTGCCCGTGTCGGCACGAAGCCGAGCGGGTCGAGCGAGTCGAGCGAGTCGAAGGTCCCGCAGGGATCGCCGGAGAGGTCCCGGGAGCAGCTGGCCGCCGAGCGTCGTGCCCGGGTGGCCGCCCTGGCCCGTCGCCATCGGCAGAAGCAGGCGCCGGCGGACGAGCCCCGCCGCCGTGTGTTCCGCGACGAGGACGAGCGGCCTGCCGGCCGGGCCGGAGCCGCGGGCGCCCGAGAGCGGGCGTGCTCCGCAGGTGGAGCGTGGTGCCCCGGGACCCGAGCGTGCCTCGCAGGCGGAACGGGAGGCAGCGCAGGCGCACCAGCGGGAGATCGTGCAGGCGCGCCGGCGGGAGATCGCGCAGGCGGAGCTGGAGGCCTCGCAGGCGGAGCGGGAGGCCGTGCGCGGTCACGACGGTGCCCGGGGTTCGGAGGCCACGAAGGACCATGGCGGACATGGCGGACATGGCGTCGGTGGCGAGCGGGGCGCCGATGGCGAGCGCACCGTCGAGGCGACTGCTCCGGCACCGTCCCGCGGTGCAGCCCGTCGCGTCGGGGAGCGTGAGGGGCGTGTCGAGGCAGAGGTCGGTGACGCCGGCCGGTCGGATGAGAAGAAGCCCGGCCTCTTCGGCCGCGGCCGAGACACGCGGTCGGCGAAGGGCAAGAAGCCGAAGCCGAGCTTCGACGCGATCGTCGCAACGCGTGACCCGCACGCCGGCACCGGTCCCTCGGCGCAAGGCGGTCCGGGGGAGCTGGGCGACCCGTCCGGCACCGGCTCCCACCCGGCAGGATCGAAGGGGCCTGCCCGAGTTGACGAGCGCGACGACGACCGCAGCCCGGACCCCGCGGGCCGTGAGCGCCGGGACGGCAACGGCCCCCGCCGGGCTCGTCCGCGACGCGCGCTCTGAGCCGCGGGAGGTCCCGGCTCAGTCCCGGTCAGGCTCTGCTGGATCACGACCGGACAGCCCAAGTGCGGCCGGTCTGGCTGTGGCCGGGCCGGGTTTGACCGGGGCCAAGAGAAGTTGGACACCCAAGCGGGCATCAGAGTTGCCGGAACTGCCCTCGTTGAGGCGGCGGTTCCGGCACATCTGATGCCAGCTTTGTCGTTCGAGTAACCCCCGTATCCAGGCACCGGAGGGCGAACGTCTCCTCCACAGCAGACGGATACCCGCGCTGTGTCCACAGATCGTGCGCACCGGCCTGCAGCAGGTGAGGCCTCGCCGCCACTGTGGAGCCATGCGACCGCCGAATACCCTGCCCCCCCGCGCTGCAGGGGTGTGTGTTCAGCATCGCGGAGGCAGAGGCCCACGGTGTGCCGTACTCACGCTTGCGACGCCGAGACATCGAACGCGTGAGCCGTGGACGGTTTCGGCAGATCGCCGGTCCCGCACCCACCACGACTGCGGACCGTTCGAAGCAGATCGACTTCGAAGGCAGATCACCGGGCACCGCAGAACAGGGGCCGGGGCTCGAGCCGCGCGGGAGGGCAGTTCAGAGCAAAGCGGCACTGACGAGGAGGGCCCGGGCGGTGAGATCTATCGCTGGAGTCCGCCGCTGTCCCGCCCCATGCTGATGCGGTTGGGCGCCGCCCTGGCAGGGAGGGAGGCGACCGCAGTCTCACACGAGACGGCGGCCCGGCTGCAGAACCTCTGGTTGCCGCACCGGCTCCATGACCAGCAGATCCTGCACATCAGTCGTCCTCGCAGACAAGGGGCGCTGCGCATCCCGGGGCTGATCACGCACCGCACGTTCATCACCGCCGGCGAGGTGACCACGCTGACGGTGGGCGGAAGGACGATCGATGTCACGTCCCATCCGCGGTTGTGGGCGGATCTCGGGCGGACTCTGACCGAGTCGGAGCTCGTGGTGCTGGGGGAGCATCTCATACGCCGCACAGTGGGCAGCCGAGAGGAGCTCCTCCGGCGCGGCCCCGAACTGCTGGCACACCTGAGAGCGGCCGCGCTGTCCTCAGCGGGCCGGGCCTCCCGGCGCAGACTCCTGCGCGCGCTTGCCAGGATGCGGCTGGGCGCAGACTCCCCGCCGGAGTCGGAGCTTCGCCTGGCGATCGTGGCCGCGGGGCTTCCTGAACCCGAGTTGCAGATCCGTGAGAGTGCGGTCAGCGGGTGGCCGATCAGGACCGCGACGGCAGACATGGGCTGGCGGTCCGCCAAGATCGTGGTGCAGTACGAGGGCGAGCACCACGGGCACCAGATCGCCGACGATGTGGACGGCGACGCGATCTTCCAGAGTCGCGGGTACATCGTGATCAGGGTGTCCAAGCGGGACCGGCGTCAGGGATTCCGTGCCGTGATCCAGACTCTGCGGACGCTGCTCGCGGAGAGGACGCCCGCCTGACCCACCGGCTGGCTCTGTGGGGCCGGGCGAGGGATAGACGTGGCGAGCTTCGGAGCCGGGCCGGGGGTGGACGTGACGAGCTTCGGGGCTGAGGTCGGCGGGGAAGAGATTGGACGGCAAAGCTGGCATCAGAGTTGCCGGAACTGTCTCGCTTCATCGCGCAGTTCCGGCAGATCTGATTCCAGCTTCACTGGTCGAACGATTTCGAGCCGGGTGAGAGGCGGTCCGAGTTCCAGGTGGGGAGGACCTGCGGTGCTGGGTGTGACGGCTGGTCCTGGTTCCAGGTGGGGAGGACCCGCGGTGCCGGGTGTGCCGGGCAGCGCTGGTTCCTGGTGGGGTGGAAGCGCGGTGCCGGACCCAGGGCACTTCAGTTCAGCCCATATGTCGGTGGCCGGGCCGACCTCAGCCCCGGAGGCCGCCGAACTGCTGCACGGTCTCGGTGAACTCGGCCTCGCACGTGGCCTCGGACTTCAGGGTCAGGGCCTGGCGCAGGCACTCGTCGTAGGTGGTGGAGGCGTCCCAGAACAGCAGCGGGGTCAGGGAGCTGACCGTGATGAACGTGCCGAGCGCCAGCCCGGCGCCCAGCATGAAACGCAGGAACCCGGGCTTCTTCAGCTTTCCGGCCTTCCGCCAGGCCACGAACCCGACCACCACTACACCGACGGCGAACACTGCGGCCAGCATCTTCCACGGCAGCATCAGGTCGATCGCCAGCACGGTGCAGAGCAGCAGCCCGCACTGCCAGAGCAGCATCCGGCCCACCTTCTTGCGCAGCTCGGCGTCCTCCGCGTCGTTCACGGGCGGAGTGGCGTTCGGGCCGGCGGGAGGCATGGGAGCTGACACGCGTTCCACCCTACGATGAAGGCATGCGCATCGTTGCCCTCGTCTCCGGTTCCGGCACCAACCTGCAGGCCGTCCTCGACGCCGTCGCGCGCGGCCACCTGCCCCTGGACATCGCGGCGGTGGGCGCGGATGTCCCCGGGGTGCAGGGCCTGGCCCGGGCGGAGGCCGCGGGCGTGCCCACGTTCACGGTCTCCCCGAAGGACCATGCGGACCGTGAGGCCTGGAACGTGGCCCTGGCGGACGCCGTCGCCGCCCACGATCCGGACCTCGTCGTCTGCTCGGGCTTCATGCGGATCCTCGGCAAGGACTTCCTGGACCGGTTCGCCGGCCGCATCGTCAACACGCACCCCGCGCTCCTGCCGTCGTTCCCCGGCGCGCACGGGGTGCGCGACGCCCTGGCCTACGGCGTGAAGGTCACCGGCTGCACGGTCCACTGGGTGGACGCCGGCGTGGACACCGGCAGGATCATCGCGCAGGCGGCCGTCCCCGTCCTGGACACGGACACGGAGCAGGAGCTGCACGAGCGCATCAAGGTGCAGGAGCGTGCCCTGCTCGTCCGCACCCTCGGTGAGTTCGCGGCCCGGCACGCGGAAGGGGACACGGTCTCGGCCTGAGACCGTCACGGCCCGCCCGGACGCACGGTACTTCGTGCCACCCGCCCGCCACAGCACCCAGGCAACGACGACGGCGCGTCACCTCATCGAGGTGACGCGCCGTTCGCTGTGGTGCGGTGGTGGGTTCACCAGCCGCGGCGGTAGTGGCGCATCGCGCGGTCGCGCTCGCGGGAGTTGAACGCGGCCACCTGGATCGGCAGGGTCACCAGGTCCCACACGATCATCAGGCCCCAGGCGATGAGCGGGATCCAGCCGATGAGGATCGCGGCGGTCGCGGAGCCGACGCCGAACAGGACGGCCATGGTGAGGCCGGTGATCCACTTGCCGAGGTACATGCGGTGCACGCCGAGCCAGCCGAGGAGGACGAGCAGGACGTACGCGAGGACGGTGCTGCGTCCCTCCTGGACGATCACGGTCGGCTGCGGGGGATAGGCCATGGGCAGGGATTCTAGACCGCGTTTGCTGGAATTGTCTGTCCTTCTCCCGCACAGGTCGTTCCCCTTCGGGCCGTCCGCGCAGGCCTGCCGGGCGGACATGGCCCCGCCGCCCGCCCGGCCCCACCCGGGTCACCCGCTCACTGCTGCACCGGCAGCGTCCCCTAGGCTCCCTCGAGGTCCTCGCCGGTGGTCTCCGGCGCCACGAATGCCATCGCCGCGAGGGACAGCACCACCAGCACGCCGGTCACCATGAACGCCCCGGTCAGTCCGAACATCGGCTGCAGCCAGCCCACGAACACCAGTGGTCCCACGCCGGCCGCCACGCGGGAGGCCGCGGAGGCCCAGCCGAAGCCGGAGGCCCGCAGCGTCGTGGGGTACAGCTCGGTCACGTACGTGTAGAGCACGGGGATGGCCACCTGTACCAGGAAGCCGAACAGCAGCACCAGCGGCAGGGCCGCGGCCGGCACACCGAGCACCGCGCTCAGCCACACCAGCACGGCGCAGGAGGCCAGGGCGCTCACGGCCAGCAGCCAGCGGCGTCCGGTGCGCTCCACGAGCACGGCGGAGACCACCACGCCCAGCAGCCCGACCGCCGCCATGCCGGAGGTCATCACGAACGCCCTCGACTGCGCGTAGCCGGCCTCCACCAGGAACGTCGGCAGCCACTGCAGCGCCAGGTAGTAGCTGAGCATGATCGTGCAGAACAGCGCCCAGGCCACCGCGGTGACCTTCGGCGAGTGGCGCCACACGGCCACGAGCTGCTCGCCCACGGCGCTCAGCCCGCCGCCGAGTCCGCCGCCGGTGGCCGGCGGCATCGTGTACTCGCGCCGCTCGGCCCCGGTGTCCGCCACCAGCGTGTCGACGACGGCACGCGCCTCCGTCTCCCGGCCGCGGCTCATCAGGTAGAAGGGGGACTCGGGGACGCCGCGGCGCACCAGGAAGACCAGCAGTGCGGGCAGGACCATGGCGAACAGGGGCAGACGCCAGTCGCCCCAGGTGGCCACCAGCCAGGCGGAGACCAGGCCGCACAGCGCCGCGCCGACCGGCCACCAGCCGTCCATGGCGGTCAGCACGCGTCCGCGCAGGCGCCGCGGCGTGAACTCGGAGACCAGGGCGTAGTCCACGGGGATCGTGCCGCCCAGGCCGATGCCCGCCAGGAAGCGGAAGAACGCGAACCAGCCGATGGACGGGGCCAGTGCCCCGGCCAGCGTGAACACGGAGAACACCAGCAGTGTCAGCGTGAAGGCCTTCTTGCGGCCCAGCCGGTCGGCGACCGTCCCCCAGAGGAACGCGCCGACGCCCATCCCGATGAGGTTCGCGGTGCCGATCCAGGCGGCCTGCTCCTTCGCCAGTCCCCACTCGGCGGTGAGCAGGGGGATCATCACGCCGTTGAGGGCCACGTCCCAGGCATCGAACATGAAGCCGAGGCCGCCGATCAGGAAGATCCGGCCCTGCACGGACCAGCGCCACGGCAGCTCCTGCACGACCTCCTCGCCGGTCGGCAGGCGGCCGCCGGCGCGGCGGACGTCGGTGGTGGGGGAGGAGGACATCGCGTCGGTCTCCTGTGTCTGAAGTGCGGTGGGCCGCCCACCTGCGCCCGCCGGGTCCCCTCGGACCCGGCCACGCAGGTCACGGACGGCGACCCACGCGGGGCGAGTGCCGTCGTCGTGGGTCTGGGGAGAGTATGCGGGTGGGGGAACCGCACGTCACCCCTAGACTGGCTGCGTTACTTCACTCCTGACTTTTCCCTTGACGCTGAGGAGAGCCCTGCCGTGACCACCGCGCAGCCGAACGCCGCCGCCCTCGACACCGTCCCGCTGAAGCGGGCCCTGATCTCCGTGTATGACAAGACCGGCCTCGAGGAGCTCGCGACCGGCCTGCACGCCGCGGGCGTGGCGATCGTCTCCACCGGCTCCACCGCCAAGCGCATCGCGGACGCGGCGTCCCCGTCACCGAGGTCTCCGAGGTCACCGGCTTCCAGGAGTGCCTGGACGGCCGCGTGAAGACCCTGCACCCGCGCGTGCACGCCGGCATCCTCGCCGACCGCCGCCGCGAGGACCACCGCGGCCAGCTGCAGGACATGGAGATCGAGCCGTTCGACCTGGTGGTGGTGAACCTCTACCCGTTCGTGGACACCGTGCGCTCCGGCGCCGGCGAGGACGACGTGGTGGAGCAGATCGACATCGGCGGCCCGTCCATGGTCCGCGCGGCGGCGAAGAACCACGCCTCCGTGTCGATCGTGGTGGACCCGGCCAAGTACGGCGAGGTCGTGGAGGCCGCCAGGGCCGGCGGCTTCGACCTGAAGGCCCGCCGCCGCCTGGCGTCCCTGGCCTTCGCGCACACCGCCGCCTATGACAACGCCGTGGCCGCCTGGACCGCCGCCCACTTCGGCGCGGACACCGAGGACGAGGACGTCCCCGTGTTCCCGCCGTACGCCGGCTTTTCCCTCGAGCGTGCGGACATCCTCCGCTACGGCGAGAACCCGCACCAGCCGGCCGCCCTCTACGCGGACCCGGCCGCCGCCCCGGGCATCGCGCAGTCCGAGCTGCTGCACGGCAAGGCCATGTCCTACAACAACTACGTGGACGCGGACGCCGCCGTGCGCGCCGCCTACGACCACGCCGGCCCGGCCGTGGCGATCGTCAAGCACGCCAACCCCTGCGGTGTGGCCGTGGCCGCCGAGGGCGAGGACATCGCCGTCGCCCACGCCAAGGCCCACGCCTGCGACCCCGTCTCCGCGTTCGGCGGCGTGATCGCCGCGAACCGCCCGGTGACCGCCGCGATGGCCGCCCAGGTGAAGGACATCTTCACCGAGGTGGTGGCCGCCCCGTCCTTCGAGCCCGAGGCCGTGGAGATCCTCACCGCCAAGAAGAACCTGCGCCTGCTGGCCCTGCCCGAGGGCTTCGAGCGGGACACCGTGGAGGCCAAGCAGGTCTCCGGCGGCATGCTCATGCAGATCTCCGACGCCGTGGACGCCGAGGGCGACGACCCGGCGACCTGGACCCTTGCCGCCGGCGAGGCCGCGGACGAGCAGACCCTCGCCGACCTCGCCTTCGCCTGGCGCACCGTCCGCGCCGCCAAGTCCAACGCCGTGCTGCTGGCCACCGACGGCGCCACCGTGGGCGTGGGCATGGGGCAGGTCAATCGCCTGGACTCCTGCCGCCTCGCCGTGGAGCGCGCCAACACCCTGGGCACCGCCGTCACCGGCGGCCAGGACGTGCACTCCGCCGGCGGCGCCGAGAACGTCTCCGGCACCGGCGCCCCCCGAGCGTGCCCGCGGGGCCGTGGCCGCCTCGGACGCGTTCTTCCCGTTCGCCGACGGCCTGCAGATCCTCATCGACGCCGGCGTGAAGGCCGTGGTGCAGCCCGGCGGCTCCGTGCGCGACGCCGAGGTGGTGGAGGTTGCGAACGCCGCCGGCATCACCATGTACCTCACCGGCGCCCGCCACTTCTTCCACGGGTGAGCCGCTGACCTCCCCGGATCCCCGCCGTGACGCCGCCCCGCTCCATGAGGACCGGGGCGGCGTCGCCACGTCCGGCCTGCCCGAGCCCACCGAGGACGCCTCCCGCTCCGGCGGCGTGGAGCCGTTGGGCCGGCTCTACCTGTCCACCCCGGTGCGGACCCTGATGCGCGCCCGCATCGTGTGGCTGCTGGTGCTGGCCGTGGGCGCCACCCTGACCGTGCAGGTCCTCGAGGTCTTCGAGGAGCCCCTGGAGGAGCTCGTGGTGCTGTCCCTGTTCGTCCCGCTGGTGATCGGCACCGGCGGCAACACCGGCAACCAGGGCGCCACCACGGTCACCCGCGCGCTGGCCCTGGACGACGTCCGCCCCCGCGACGCCCTGCGCGTCCTCGCCCGCGAGCTCCGGGTGGGCCTGGCGCTCGGCGCCTTTCTGGGCGTCCCCGGCACCCTCGTGGACGCCCTGGGCCTGGTCCTGTACTTCCTCATCGCGCGGGCACTTCTCGGACTGTGAGCCTGCTCCCCGGAAGGGGAGGGGACAGGCGGACGCGCGGGCCGTCGTCGGGATACCGTGGGCTCACGACGACGGCGCCTCGCCCTGCGCGGGTCCGTCACCTGACGCATCGCAGACATCGGAGGGCCACGATGAGCACGCCGTACGAGCCGCACGAGAAGGACGCCCGCGCCCCGGAGCAGGGCCGATACAGCTGGGATCGGACGGACGAGCGTCAGCCGGACCAGGACCGAGACCTGGACCGAGGAGGCCCCGGCGCGGACAGGCAGGGCGGCTACGGTGCGGCCCCGCAGGGCGACTACGGCGCAGGGGCTCCCGGAGCCTACGGCGTGGACCCGCAGGGCGGCTACGCGCCGGCCCCGTACCAGCAGTCCTACGGCATGGCGGTCGCCCAGGAGGGTCGCCGGGCGGGGCAGCTGGCCATCGCCTTCGGCGTGATCGGCCTGTTCTTCAACCTCGGCCTGATCTTCGGCCCCCTCGCGCTCTGGCAGGCGAACAAGGCGGACCGCGCCGGCGGCGTCGGCCTCGGCGGCCGCGTGCTCGGCTGGGTGGCGATCGCCCTCGCGATCGTGGTGACGCTGTTCTTCATCGCCTACGGCGTCTTCGTCTTCAGCATGCTCGAGTACATGTCCACCGAGCTCGGCGACGAGTTCAGCACCCGCTCCTGACCACCGCCGGAGGAGCTCACAGGAGGCGGTGCGGCCTCCGGGCGACCCGAACGGGCCGCCGCGATGCTCCTCCGGTAGATTTGGGGGCAGAGGAAGCCCATTTCCCCTGACGAAGACCCGGGGTGCCGACGAGGTGCGCCCCAGAAGGAGAGACGTCCCGCATGTCCAAGATCACCTACACGTTCACCGACGAGGCCCCCATGCTGGCCACCGGCTCGCTGCTGCCGATCATCGAGGCCTACGCCGGCACCGCCGGTGTGGAGTTCGAGACCAAGGACATCTCCCTGGCTGGCCGCATCCTCGCCGCCTTCAACGACGTTCTCCCGGAGGACCAGCGCACCGCCGACGCCCTCGGCGAGCTCGGCGAGATGGTGAAGACCCCGCAGGCCAACGTCATCAAGCTCCCGAACATCTCCGCCTCCGTGCCGCAGCTGCGCGCCGCGATCAAGGAGCTCCAGGCCGCCGGCTACGACCTCCCGGAGTACGTGGACGAGCCGAAGACCGACGCGGAGAAGGACGTCAAGGCGCGCTATGACTCCGTCAAGGGCTCCGCCGTGAACCCGGTCCTCCGCGAGGGCAACTCGGACCGCCGCGCCCCGAAGGCCGTGAAGAACTACGCCAGGCAATTCCCGCACTCCATGGGCGAGTGGACCGCCGACTCCAAGTCCGCCGTCGCCACCATGGGCAAGGACGACTTCCGCTCCAACGAGAAGTCCGTGACCCTGGAGAAGGATGACGTCCTGACCATCGAGTTCACCTCCACGGACGGTCAGACCACCGTGCTCAAGGAGGGCCTGAAGGTCCTCGAGGGCGAGATCGTGGACGGCACCTTCATGTCCGCCAAGGCCCTGGACGCCTTCCTCGCCGAGCAGGTCAAGCGCGCCAAGGAGGAAGGCATCCTCTTCTCCGCGCACCTGAAGGCCACCATGATGAAGGTCTCCGACCCGGTGATCTTCGGCCACGTGGTGAAGGCCTACTTCGCCGACCTCTTCGCCCAGTACGGGGAGAGGCTGGCCGAGGCCGGCCTGTCCGCCAACAACGGCCTCGCCGCCATCGAGGGCGGCCTGGACAAGCTGGACGCCGAGACCGCCGAGGGCGTCAAGAAGGCCATCGCCGACGCCTACCAGAACGGCCCGGACCTGGCCATGGTGAACTCCGCCAAGGGCATCACCAACCTGCACGTCCCCTCGGACGTGATCGTGGACGCCTCCATGCCGGCCATGATCCGCACCTCCGGCCAGATGTGGAACAAGGACGACAAGACCCAGGACGCCCTGGCCGTCATCCCGGATTCCTCCTACGCCGGCGTGTACCAGGCCGTGATCGAGGACTGCAAGGCCAACGGCGCCTATGACCCGACCACCATGGGCACCGTCCCGAACGTCGGCCTCATGGCGCAGAAGGCCGAGGAGTACGGCTCGCATGACAAGACCTTCGTGATGAAGGCGGACGGCAAGGTCGAGGTCAAGAACTCGGCCGGCGAGGTGCTCATCTCCCACGACGTCGAGGAGAACGACATCTGGCGCGCATGCCAGACCAAGGACATCCCGGTCCAGGACTGGGTCAAGCTGGCGGTCACCCGCTCGCGCGACTCCCAGACCCCGGCCGTGTTCTGGCTGGACTCCGAGCGCGGCCACGACGCCGAGCTCATCAAGAAGGTGGAGAAGTACCTCGGCGACCACGACACCGAGGGCCTGGACATCAAGATCCTGTCCCCGGTCGAGGCCACCAAGCTGTCCGTGGAGCGCATCCGCCGCGGGGAGGACACCATCTCCGTGACCGGCAACGTGCTTCGTGACTACAACACCGACCTGTTCCCGATCCTCGAGCTGGGCACCTCCGCGAAGATGCTGTCCATCGTCCCGCTGATCAACGGCGGCGGACTGTTCGAGACCGGCGCCGGCGGCTCCGCCCCGAAGCACGTCCAGCAGCTGCTGGAGGAGAACCACCTGCGCTGGGACTCCCTCGGCGAGTTCCTCGCCCTGGCCGTGTCCTTCGAGCACGAGGCGAAGACCAACGACAACCCGCGCGCCCAGGTCCTCGCGGACACCCTGGACGCCGCCACCGGCACCCTGCTGACCGAGGGCAAGTCCCCGTCCCGCAAGGCCGGCGAGCTGGACAACCGCGGCTCGCACTTCTACCTCGGCCTCTACTGGGCCCAGGAGCTGGCCAAGCAGACCGAGGACAAGGAGCTAGCCGACGCGATCGCTCCGATCGCCGAGGAGCTGGCCGCCAACGAGGAGAAGATCGTGGCCGAGCTCAACGGCGTCCAGGGCAAGCCCGTGGACATCGCCGGCTACTACTACCCGTCCGTGGAGAAGGTCGCCGAGGTGATGCGCCCGTCGCAGACCCTCAACGCGATCATGGCGAAGCTCGCCAAGTGACCTGCTGACCGGCCGGCCGCGCCCCACCCCGGACGTTTTCGTTCGTGAAACGGTCGGGTTCCCGGACGCTTTCGTTCGCAAAGACGTCGGGTTCGCCGAGCTGATCGGCCGACCGAGAAGGGCCCCGTCCTACCGGAGAGCTCTGGTGGGACGGGGTCCTTCGTCATGGGTGGGGCGGGTACTTCTCGGGGGGCTGCGCACGCGTGGTGAAACTGGTGCCTGCACACACGCGGCGAATCAGTGCCCGCCCCTGCGCGGCGAACCAGAGACTTCGGCTGGTTCAGAGGTCACGGAAGTGACCGATTGTTCTGGTTCGGCGGGCGGGGCGGCGTGCTGACCGGAGGAGCGTGGCCGGTGCCTCAGGAGGCCGCGCTGCAGGTCGCGCTGCGCTGGCCGAACGCTTTCTGGAGCGCACCGCCCTGGAGCACACAGCCCCTGTCACCCCGCGTGCTTCGCCTCATGCTCCAGCAGTGCCTGCTTGGCCTCCGCCCCGTAGAGGTAGGACCCCACGGACCCGTCGGCCTTGACCACGCGGTGGCAGGGCACCACCACGGCGGCCATGTTCTTCGCACAGGCGGTCCCCGCCGCACGCACGGAGGTCGGCTTGCCGATCAGCTCCGCGAACCGCCCGTAGGACACCGGGGCGCCGGCGGAGATCCCGCGCAGCCCGTCCCAGGCCGCCTGTCGGAACGCGGTGCCCGGCTGCTCGACGGTCAGTCCGTCCAGCGCGGTCACGTCACCACGGGCGTACCTCGCCAGCGCATCCGCCACCGGCTGCTCCACCCCCTCGCGCGGCTCCACGGGCATCGGGTTCATCTCGCGGGCCGCGGTCTGCGGTGCGTCGTCCTCGAGCCGGTCCATCAGCTCCAGCAGCAGCCGGCCGATCGCCGCGGCCGGCGGTTCGCCGTCGGCGGGCACGGCCACGCCCGAGGCCCGCACGGTCTGGTCCTCCGGGGAGAACACGGCCACCAGGGTCAGCTCGGTGCCGGGCAAGGCCGCGGCCGTCCAGCGCAGCTCAGGCAGGAAGTCGTCGAACGAGGTCACGGTGGCCTTCCGGTGGGGACAGGGATCAGGACGAGGCCGCCCACCAGGAATCACAGGATCCACGGAGCCGACAGCCCCCTGACAGTGTCCCACCCGCATGGGACGCTGGCCACATGACCACCGCTGACGAGAACGTCGCCCCCGAGACCCCCGCCAAGACCCATGTCTTCGAGCATCGCACCCTGCTGCGCCACCCGCGTGAAGTCGTCTGGCGCTGGCTGACCAGCAAGGGGGCCCTGACGCGCCTCACCCCGGACTACGCGGGCACCGTGCTCCAGGAGCCCGAACCGGGCCTGCCGGTCGGCGCCGAGGCCGTCCTCAGGATCTCCGCCCCGGGAGGCCTGGGCCTGTTCGCCGGCGCCGCCCACGGCACGGTCTCCCAGGCCCTGTCCGCGCTCCTGCCCACGCGTCTGCCGGCCCCGCAGGCCACCTGGCGCGCCCGTCACACGGCCCTGGAGCCGGGCACCATGTTCCGGGACGAGATGGTCTCCGGTCCGCTGCGCTCGTGGGTCCACACGCACACGCTCTCCGACGCCGCCCCCGGCGAGGCGGACACGGCGGACGGCCGGCCCGGCACCGTGGTCCACGACCGCATCGAGTACGCCCTCCCCGCCGGTGACGCCCTGACCAAGGTCCCCGGAGTCGGCGACCGCACCGGCCGCGCCGCCCACAACGCCTTCGAGCGCACCCTGGCCGCCCAGTTCTCCTCCCGCGCCGCGATCATGGCCGAGGACCTGGACTTCCACGCCGCCCACCCGGGCCCGCTCCACGGCGCCCCGGCCAAGACCATCGTGGTCACCGGTGCCAGCGGCCTGATCGGCACCCGCCTCTGCGCGCTGCTGACCTCCGGCGGCCACACCGTGGTCCGCCTCGTCCGCGACCCGAAGCAGGCCTCGGCCGAGGACGCTCCCTCTGGGACCCGCTCAAGGGCGAGGTGGACCGGGACGTCCTCGCCTCCGCGGACGCCGTGGTGAACCTGGCCGGCGCCTCGATCGCCGGCCGCATGACCGACTCCCACAAGGAGGCCGTCCACCACTCCCGCGTGGCCGGCACCCGCACGCTGGCCGAGGCCCTCGTCGGCCTCGCCTCCTCGGACACCTCCGGGAACCACGACGACGGCCGCCCCGCTCCCGCTCTCATCAACGGTTCCGCGGTCGGCTGGTACGGCGCCGACGCCGGAGACGGGGGCCTTCCCGAGGGGCTCACCGAGGACCTCCCCTCCGGGGAGGACTTCCTCGCCGAGGTCTGCCATGACTGGGAGGCCGAGGCCCAGGCGGTCGAGGCGGCGGGTCTGCGCTGTGCGCGTATCCGCACCGGCATCGCCCTGAGCCCTGCCGGCGGCATGCTCCAACAGCTGCTGCCGATCTTCCTGGCCGGCCTCGGCGGGACGCTGTCCACGCAGGGCACCGGCCCGGACGGCACCCCGTGGATCAGCTGGGTCTCGGCGGACGACGTGGCCACGCTCTTCGCACATGCCGCCCTGGACGACTCGGTGTCCGGCCCGCTCAACGCGGTCGGCCCTGAGCCGGTCACGGCGAAGGAGTTCGCCGCCACACTCGGCACCGTCCTGCACCGCCCCGCAGCGATCCCGGTGCCCGGCTTCGGCCCGCGGTTGCTGCTGGGGCGCGAGGGAGCCGAGCTGATCGTGGACGCGGACCAGAAGGCCTCCTCCGCCGCGGCAGAGCAGGCCGGTCACCGTTTCCGGCACCGCACCCTCGAGCAGGCCTTGCGCAGCGTCCTCGGCCGCTGAGCGGGCGGAGCGACTCGGAGCCGCCCGCGTGGCGGCAGTGGGCGCGCTACGAGACCGCCCCGTCCGCGGGACGGGCTCGTGGGGTCCGTCGAGGGGACGTCGTCGGGGTCCGGATCAGGTGGGGACGGCCACGTCCACGCCGCACAGGACTCGGTAGGAGAGGGCGCCTGCACCGCTCTCGGCGGGACGCAGCTCGAGGCATTGGCCGGCGACGAGCTCCTTGGCGGAAGTGGAGTACCAGCCGCGGTGGGGAGCATGTCCCTCTGCAGGGATGAGCTCTGCGGCGATCGGGGTGTCGAAGGCCAGCGTCAGCACACTCCCCAGACGGCGCACGACCACGGCCTCCGGGAGGACCTCCACCTCAGCATTGTTGGCGAGGAGGAATCGGGCGACGAGGCCCGGGGGGCCGGAGTCCCGGTAGGTCAGGACCGGGCCGTCCTCGAGACCATGGTCCACCTCGAGCCGCCGCACGAACGTGTGGCCGTCGACCTCCTTGCTCAGGACGACCGACTTCTCCGTCGGCTCCGTAAGGGCCCCGGAGACACGCTCCCGGCCCTTCCTGTAGGCGACCCACGGATACATCGGTTCCGCGTCTCGCACGTCCAGCACACTGTGCCCGATCTGGCTCCGCAGGGCGGGGACGCGCGGGTCCGCGTAGTTGTAGGAGTGGAAGCCGCCGTCCAGGAAGAAGTCGTTGCCGTCCCAGTGCAGGTACACCTGGGTGTCGTCCACGTGCTTGTGCACGATGCTCGCGTGTCCGGCCGTGGCCATGAGGTAGAGGCCGTTCACGTGGTGGGTCCACACGCCCACCCGGGTGCTGAAGTGGGTGCCGTTCACGGGCACGAGCTTGGTGCGGGCGCGAGGACTGTCTCCCCGCGGGACATAGCGGGCGTTGGGCAGGAGCAGGAATCGGGAGACCTCGTCTGCCTTCTCGAGGATCTCGTCGAGGCGTCTCTCCAGTCCGAGGCCTGCCAGCTCGGGAGCGAAGCCGCGCTGGAGTTCGCGCAGGAGGTTGATCCAAACGCGGTCGTACATGGGGGAGTTCTCCCCGCACCAGCCGTCGTCCGCGTAGACCAGGTCCAGGATCGCCGGCAGACGGTCGCGGACGGTCGCCTCGATGTCCGTACGGTGCTCGGTGAACTCGGGCTCCAGATGGGGAACGGAGAACAGCAGGCCCTTGAGGAGGAAGACGCCGTGGTTGTTCAGGTGCACGTTCTCAGGGGTGGACGCCCAGCGCAGGTCTCTCAGCAAACACGCCAGCAGCGCAGGGCCGGGTCCCTCCGGAGCGCGTGCGGCGAGCACCCACGTGCTCTCCAGCCGCATCGCGGTGGCGTGGTCCCAGGAGCCGTAGGACCGAGACAGGCCGCGGTGTCGGTCGTCCATGAGCCAGGCATAGAACGACTCGATGCGCTGCCAGGTGTCCGGGGAGTCCGGCGGGAGCAGGGTGAGGAACCGTCCGCAGTACAGGTACAGGCGCCCGGTGATGTCCTGGGCCGCCTCGACGGCGTCCCAGTCCGTCTCCGAGTCGAGCACGAACGGGCTGCCCGAGGGAAGCGACACGAGGTGTCCGCCCTCGCGCGCTGTCGCCGTGGTGCTCGGGGCCACCGTGAAGACGGTCTCGTGCAGACGGCGCACGGCCTTGGCATGGGTGAACTCCATCGATCTCCTCTCCTCGGCGGACACTCCGCCTGGTGCGGCGGGCGTCCCCACCTCTCGTTGGCCGCGCCGTTCAGGCGAGGGCGACCTCGGCCTGCAGCCCGCGCTCGGCGACCAGGGCGTCCACCTGGGCGGCCTCGGCGGGGTGAGCGGACCGGTACCGGGCTACGAACCCGGCCTGCGCCTTCACGATCGTCTGGATCGCGCGGATCTCCACGTCGTCCGTGAGGCGCTCCCGCACGGCCTTGAGCTCGGTGATCACGTCCAGGCGCTCGCGGACCGCGAAGTCGAACGTCAGCTCTCTGCGGGACACCGAGTTGTCCCGCAGGACCCGCAGGTAGGCGGACTCGGGCATGGGCGCCGCCGGCGTGAACCTGAGGCCCCGGCCCAGCAGCTGGGACATGAAGGCTACGTCCTCGCCGGAGCGCAGATGCTCCGGATAGTGGCACTGGCCGGCCACCGCCGTGGGGATGAGCTTGCAGGCGTTCTGGCCCAGGGCGCCCGGACGCCAGCCCAGCGGCTGCCGCGAGCCCTGCAGGAACCGCACGCTGTTCGCACCGGGGGTCTTCTCGTTGCGGACGCCCTCGGCGGAGAGGTCGTGCAGCACGCTGAGCACCACGTCCCGCGGAGACGCGCTGAGCCACGCGCTGAGGAGGTAGTTCTTCTCCAGCACGTCGTCGTCGTCCACGAACGTCAGGTACTCGCGGGTGGCCTCCGCGATGCCCAGGTTGCGGGCCCCGCCCACACCGGGTTCTGTGAGGAAGTGGTACCGGGTGCTGATGCCGGTCGCCTCGCCGAAGCGGCGGACGGACTCCCGGCTCTCGGGCTCGCCGCCGTTCTCCACCACGACCACCTCGATCAGGCGGGCCGGCAGGGTCTGAGCGGCGATGGAGTCCAGCATGGTCCCGATGCGCTGGGACCCGCGGTGCGTGGCCAGGACGATCGAGATGCCCTCCTCTGAAGCGCCGCGGTCGGCGACCACGGCCTGGAGCTCGCCCGTGCGGAGGTCCGCACCGACGGCGCCGGGCTCCTCGTCGGCGGCGTCCGGACGCGGACCCGTGATGCGCACCGGCAGGCCGACGCGGCGCAGGAAGTGCTCCGGCGCCGCCTCCCACGGGCGCTCCTTCGAGACGGGGAGGACACGCTCCACGGACAGCGGGTTCAGCCGCAGCAGGGGGCCGGCCTGCGGCTGCCCGGTGACGGTGACGATGTCCGCCTTGCGCAGGGTCGCCGTGAGCGTCGACGGCCATGTGGCCACACCGTGGCCCACGACGAGGGCGCGTGCACCAGAGGCACGTGCGGCGTCGAACAGCCGAGCACTGTCGGTCGTTCCGGTCGCCGCGGTGGAGGTCAGGTGCCCAGCCCATGCGGGCTCCTGCACCAGCGCGGCGTCCAGGACCACCAGGTCCGTGTCCGGCGGCACCGGAGCGGTGAGGTCCTCGGGGGACAGGGCCGTGACTCGGGCACCGGTGGAGGCCCAGGAGGACACGAACTCCTGATCGCCGGCGACCAGCACGCGAAGGTCCTCCAGCGGGCGCTCCAGGGCCCGTGGCACGCCCGTATAGGCCGTCGGGGAGACATGACGATGGACCTCGATCACGCCCGGCAAGTCAGTCATCGGAGAGTCGGCCAACGATACGACCGCCGCCAGCGGGCTGTCCGCGACCGTGCCCGTCTCGTCCACTACGCGGCTCATGCCCTCGAAGGTCCGCAGCGCCGCGTACTCGATGAAGTCCGCAGAGAACGGGGACATCAGGACGCGTGCGGCGCGGTAGACGTCGATCGGGTCCGTGACGATCCAGGTGACGGGGAGGCCGAGACGGTCGCCGGCGAGTGCGGCGGCCAGGGCCACCCACCACGGGCCACGGGCGAGGATCTGGTCCGAGCCGCGCAGCATGCACTGCACCGAGACCTCCGCGGCGTGGGCCTCCAGCCAGCGGTCCGCGCGGATGCGCTCGCCGGGCGCGGAACGCCGCAGCGGGGTGTCGTGCTGGATGTCGTCATGGCTGCCGGCCGGCAGGGCCAGCGGGTCCGCGTACGGGTACTCGGCGAGGTCGAGGGTGTCCAGCTCCAGGCCGAGGCGGGCCCACCGGGACGAGCTCTCCCCGGCCCGGCGCACGGTCAGCGGGCGGCGCTTCACGGTGAAGGACTCGGCGGTCCGGGGCAGGTAGAGCGAGAGCCTCCTGGCGTCCAGGGCCGCGATGCCGCGCACCCAGAGCTCGGCATCCTTGAGCACGGACGTCGAGTGCGCGGTGACGGAGATCCCCGCGTCCAGGACCTCGAGGGCCCGTTCGTAGGAGCCGGCCTCGAGTGCGTCGTCCACCTCCGCGAGCAGGGCCGCCTCGACCGGGTCCGTGGGGCGGTCGGCGGCCGCCGCGCCGGAGCGGACCTCCGCGGCCTCCCGCCCGGGACGCCGGGAGACGTCGGCGATCAGGTCCAGCCAGCGGTCCGTGACAGCAGCGGTGCCGTAGCGCAGGGCGTAGCGCTGTGCGGCCAGGGACTCGCTGCGGTAGACGGACTCGTCCGCGTTCGCGGCCAGCACGAAGTCCGCGACCTGCTCCGTGGACGAGAAGTTCCAGCGGTCACTGAAGATCTCACGTGAGCCCTCGCGCTCCCACACCAGCGGCACGGCGCCGGAGGCGGCGCCCTCGATGCCGGCAAGGTGGAACGTCTCCCGGTAACTGGGGGAGAGGATCCATCCCACGCGGCGCAGCCAGTTGCCCATGTCCGGGCCGAACGGCTCGAAGGACACCGCGGACAGCAGGTCCGGGTCCTGGCCGATCTCACGGAACACGGCGCGGTAGGAGTCCTGGTGGACGGACTTCTTCCACTCCCAGCTGTAGTCCCACGGGCTGTGGCCGCGCAGGTGCAGCACGTAGCGCTCGTCCTCGGCGCGCAGCCGGCGCAGCAGGTCCACGGCACGGTCCGGACGTTTCAGGATCGGCACGTAGCCGGCGAGCCCCAGGTGGAACCGTGCGTCGGCGAACTTCGCCCGGCGCAGCTCGCCGTCGTCGACCGAGTTGGGGATGACCTTGACCAGCTCAGGCGCCCAGTCCATGGCGGCCAGGGCACGCTCGCGGTAGAACTCGGAGGCCACCACGATCGCCGCGCAGCGGTCCGCTCGCAGCTGGTCGATCCAGTCCTCGCGCAGCTCGAAGCCGTGCAGGTGCACGATCAGCCGCTGGTGGGGGCCGATGTTCCGGGAGTACCAGATGGCGTTCCAGCTGGAGAACTCGGCGATCACCACGTCCGCCCACTCCAGGTACTCCCGGCTGACCTCCGGCTGCGGGGCGGAGTTGTGCGTGAAGAGGTCGATGCGGACGTCCACGTCCGGGTGCTCGACCAGGGCGGTGATCATGTCTCCGGCGAACTTGAAGTCCGCACCTGCCAGGACCACGCGCAGCGGGCGTCCGTCCGCCCGGGTCAGGCCACGCGAGGGCCGGTCCACGGGGAACCAGCCCGGCGGCGGCAGCGGCTCGGTGTCCTCGCCGGGCACCCGGCCGGGGCGTCTGCTTGCCGGACGGCGTCCGGTGCGGACGGCGGCCGAAGCAGGTCAGCGCTGGAGCCGACCACGGTCACCCGGGGGTCCTCCTCGGGGCGGTCTCCTGCCACGGCCACGGGGATCAGGCCGCGGGAGATGTAGTACTCCAGGGCCTGCGCACGGCCCACCGTGTCATGGGCGTCTGGCAGCAGTCCGTAGACGGCGGCGGGCGCGGCGGCCGCATGGCCCAGCATGCGGCCGGGCAGGCTCCGCCACACCGAGTCCTCGGCTGCGGGGGAGGAGCCGTCGCCCGTGATGGTCACCCGAGGCACCGTGCGCAGGCCGCGCGTGGCCTCGGCATACGGCCACAGGTCCGGGAGGGATCCCTCGGCGAAGTAGTCCAGGTTGACCTCGAGGTCCGCTCCGGAAGCGGGCCGCCCGTCGTCGTGCCCGTCCTGAGTGGCGGAGGAGACCGTGCCTTCGAGGGGCGGCAGCACGAACACACGGGAGGTCGCCGCCGTGGACGAGGCCTCCAGAACGGCGCGCTGGGACTCCGCGGCCACCAGGATGCGCTGGCTGCCCAGCAGCAGCGGGGCCAGGCGGTCCCGGACCTCCCGGGCCACCGGTTCGGTGCGGTACGGCACGTCCACGGGCATGGCCATGAGCTTGTCCTGCAGGGCGCGGCCGCCGGCCAGGGCCACGCTCAGCTCCACCCCCTGCGCGAACACCCAGTCCACCTTGCGGTACCGGGCGATCGAGACGAGCCGGCGCGCGCGGAAGCGCGGCAGGTGGCCGCGCTCGTCCTCGTGCGCGGGATCGAAGGCGTCGTAGCGCAGCACCTCGTGTCCCTCGGCGGACAGCGTCTCGGCGAGCCCGCCGAGCTCGCGCTGCCGCGGATGGAACAGGACGGTGTGGCCGAGGCCCCCGAGGGCGCGGCACGTGGCGGCCACCCAGCGGCGGGCGGCGGCGGAGTCCGCGACAGTGACGTCGGGGGCGAAGAGCACGAGGGCCATTCAGCTCACTTCCCGGGGTGGTCGGTGCGGGCGGGGGAGAAGGCCCCGGCGGCCTCGAGGAGCACGTCCCAGAGAGGCGGGTGCGGAGCGCCCTCCTCCAGGTCCGCCGCGGGGATGCGCGTCAGGTCGAGCGTGCACGTGGAGATCAGGCGGGCGTCGCCGGAGGCCGTCAGCGGACGCCGGGGGATGCCCAGCACCATCCGTCCTGCGGCACGCATGCGGCGTCCCGCCTCGAACAGCTCCTCCGTCAGCGCGTGGGCGGAGTGCGTGTCCGCGCCGAGCCAGGGGCCCTCTGCGAAGGCCCGCCAGTCGATGACCAGGGTGTCCACGGAGGGCAGGTCCACCTGCTCCGGGAGGACACCGGGGACGCCCGGCACCGCCGGGGTCGCAGCGGACACCGCCTTCAGCAGGGAACGGGGCCCCACCACCACAACCCGGGCGTCGGCCTGCGCCTCGGCCACCCCGAGCAGGCCCGCCCGGGTGAGGCCGAACGGGTTGGTGCGCACCGGCGGGGCGGCGGCGCGGCCGAGGTTGGCCAGGACTGTGTCCAGGTTTGTGGCGGGGCCGGCGGCGGTGCTGCTCACGGTCGGTTCCCTTCGACATCGGCGGGCGGGGCGGGTGCCGAGGAGGCCGGTGTGGCAGGCGACCCGGAGGCCGGTCCGGCGAGGTCTGCGAACTTCGACTCCAGGGCGCTCCAGAGGACCTCGCGGGCGGCGGCCACGTCGTCGACGGGCGAGCGGTGCGGCGGATCCAGCCGGGACATGGTGCTGTCCTGTTCGAGGATCGCCCAGGTGGCCGCGGTGGAGCCCGAGTAGTCGCTCCACTTGGATGGCAGGTAGGGGTTCACCTCGTGGTGCTCGCCAGTGGCCGCGTCACGTACCACGAGCAGGTCGAACGCATCCGTGGCGGAGAGGAACTCCAAAAACGGCAGGGACGGATGGAACGCCACGAGGTGCTCGATCCCCTGGGCGCCGACGCCGTCCACGGCACGGGAGACCAGGTCCGCGTACTGCCGCGCGGAGAAGTTGCGCGGGCGCCGACCGCCCTCCGCGGCCGGCACGTAGTTGGTGAACACGTGCAGCCGGATCCGCTCGCGCAGGTCCTCCGGGAGGGTGCGCATGGCGCTGGTGACCTCGATCAGTCCGCGGGAGGAGTAGAACTCACCGAAGTAGGCGATGTTCAGGTGCTGGTCCGAGACGGGCGGCCGGGCCGGGCACATGCGGTAGAAGGGCCGTGGCAGCGACGGGTGGTGGCTGACGGTGGCGACCGATTCGATGCGTTCGCGCAGCACTGGGTCCTCGACCTTGGCCAGCATGGTGTGCTTCTGCAGGGCGTTGGTGAAGATGATCTCGTCGGCGAGGGCGAAAACCATGTTCTCTGCCAGGGCGAAGAGGGAGCGCTGCTGCTCGTTCATCGTGCCGTGGCGTGCTTCGAAGGCGGACACGAGGGTGCGGGCGCACTCGTCGTCTCCGGTAGGCCCGCCGCGGTGCCTGCCCTCCACGTCCTGGGACAGCGGGTCCGAGAACTCGGCCACCCAGCGGATCTCAGGGTGGCGCAGCTTCACGAGCGCGCCGGCGATCAGGGACGGTGCCCACATGGCACGGGAGTACAGGAACTCATAGGGCGTCTCCCGCTCGGCCAGGTACCGGTCTGCGAGATTCGCGGCCTTCATGGCGAAGGCGGCGTGAGCGGCCCACGTGGCCCAGGACGGGGCTGCGGGGATGAAGTACTTGGACTTCACGTATGGGGCGCTGATGCGCTCGATGGTGGGGTCGGCCTTCTTGTGGTGCAGGAAGGAGCAGGCGATTACGTCCACCGTCTGTCCGAACTGGCGCAGGCGCTTCGAGGCCACCGTGGAGCCGGTGTCCTGGAACGGGGAGAAGTTGTACAGCAGCGCCAGCCCGCGGGGGTCCGGGATCAGCTCGGGCCACGGCAGCGCCTCGGTGCCCGGAACCAGGAGCACGTGGTCCCCGATCCGGCGGCGCAGCTCCGTGTCCGCATGAGCGATCACGGTCCGCAGGTGAGCGAGGGCGGCGTCAGCGAGGTTGCCGACGCCGTGCTCGGACGCGGCGGCCCAGACGGCGGCCGCGACCTGGGCGTTCCGCATGGCCGCGTCAGGGGTGTCCCCGCCTGTCCCCGCATGGGGGGAGGGAGCCGGGAGGTCGACCATGAGCCCGGCGTCTGCGGCCGAGCGCAGCAGCTCGGCGGCGCTCATCGGAGCGTGGAGCCGGAGGAGTCTGCCACCGGCAAGGAGGCGGCCCGCCCGCTCTGGGACTGCAACAGCTCGGCCAGCACGAGCCGGGTCATGCGCAGCTCACGGCGGAACTCGTTGACGGTCGCCTGAACGTCCTGGTCCGCGGCCGCCGGCCGGGCCTGCGCCGGTGCGGCCGGCACGGAGGTCTCGAGGCGGTCGAGGATCGCCTGCATGCGTGCCAGGTCCTGCGAGGCGGCCGGCATCGGCGCCGGCACGGAGGAGCCTACCCTCCGGCTCACCCGGGATCCGACCGTGGAGCTGACGCGCACGAAGCGCCGGGTCTGCAGGTGCAACAGCGCGGGCCACTGAGCCACGGCGAGGGCGAACACGGCCAGGGCCCAGCTCCAGTTCTCGAACAGTGCCAGGATGGACGACGCCACCGCCGTGAGGGCGGCGGTGACGATCAAGGCGCGGTAGAACGCGTGGGTCATGGCGGGCTCAACCTCGGATTGGATGGGGTCGTGCTGCAGTCTGGACCTGCCGACCTTGGGCGGTGGGTCCTGCTGCGCATCAGTGTACAGGGTGTGTTCTTCCTGCATTTCTCGTGAACGTGGCGTGATCGTCCATTCACCGGGGTGAGAGCGAGATTCAATCCTGCAGTGCGCCCGTCTCGCGGACGAGCTGCTGCAGGGCCGTGAACGCGTCCCGGGCGAGGGCTTCCCAGAGCTTCATGGCCAGCTGCGGGGTGGCCTCCTCGAGGGCGTACATCACCTGGGCCGTGAGGACCCGGGTGGTCACCGGGCCGCGGGCACGCACGGTGGAGGGCTGACGGCCGGGCTGGCCGAGGGCCATCTCGCCGAAGATCATCCCGGGGGTGAGCAGGGTGCGTCGCATGCGGCGGCCGCCGGTGGCCTGGCCCGTGAGCTCCACCTGGCCCGAGGTGATCACGTAGATGCCGCCGAACGGCTGGCCGGCGCGGCGGATGATCTGGCCGTCCTCGTACCGGCGGGTGTCCATCATGGACTCGACGAGGCGGGCGTCGTCCTCGGAAAGGTGCTGCAGCAGCGGCGAGTACGCGGCCTCCTCCTCGGACTTCGGCAGCAGGTGCGGGGTGTGACGGGCCAGCAGGCGCTGCTCGCACCACTGCATGGCCTGCGAGCGGGAGCGGAAGAACACGAACTGGGTGGAGTCCAACGGGACGTCCGGGAGGAACGCCTCGGACTCGCGCAACGGCTCGCGCAGCTCGACGCCTTCGGCGGCGCCGGTGGCACGGACCTGGTCGAGCAGGTCCTCGTCCCGGTCCGTCACCACGATGTCGAGCCCTTCGCGGAGTGCGTGCGCGATCCACTGGGCGATCAGCCGGCGGGCCGGCGCGGAGATGCTGCTCACGGACCGGACGTCCATGGCCAGGGTCTGCAGTGCGTCCGGCATGCCGGACACCACGTGCACGAGCGCCTCGACCTGGCTGAAGCCGATGTGGCCGCCGAGCTCCATCAGGTGGATGGTGTCCCCGTGGTGCTCGAAGGCGGCCATGACCTCGGCGGTGCGGGCCGTGCCGGAGGGGGCCTGGTCCACGCGGTAGTGGGTGCGCAGGGCCGAGCGCGGCGAACCGGCCACGACGGACGGGTGCATCTCGAAGGCGTCCACCAGCGAGCGCAGGGCGTCCATGCCGTGCGCGGAGACGCCGTTCTCGTCCAGCCCGTGGGACTGCAGGGCCAGGCCGAGGTGGCCGGGGACCACCACCATGACGGTGCCGCCGCGGCGGGAGGCCCACCCGGGCTGTCCCACGGTGAGGGACCACATCGGGTCACGGGTCACCAGGCCGCAGGAGGACATCAGGGACAGGACGGCCCGCACCGTCTCGCCGGAGAACACGCGGTCCCCGGTGTGGGGGTGGACGCCGCCGTGGGCGAACACGGCCGCGATCACGGACAGGTCCCGCACGTCCACGGGCACGGCGCGCAGGCGGGAGATGTCTCCGAGGATCACGGTGGGGTCTGCGTCGATCGCCTCGATGGACTTCATGAACCAGGCGGCGGCGCGGGTGCGGCGGTTGGCCTTGTCCTCCACCCGGGCGGCGGTGTCCGTCACGGACACCTCGCGCTCGAGCAGGGTGGAAGCCAGCTGCATGAAGCGTCCGGTGCGGTCGCGCCCGCCGCGGCCCTTCACCATGGTCGCCGCGGCCACCACGCCGGTGTCCGTCAGCCCGTTGTACGCGCGGTGGGTCTCCGGCTCCACCTCGATCCGGTGCAGCGGGTCGGCGGCCGGCTCCGTGCCGATGCGCTCGAGCACCGCGTCGATGCCGTGGTCCTCCACGGCCATCGCGTAGATCAGCGGTGCGGCGAGCGCTCCGAGGGTCACCTGCGCACCGGCGCCGGCCTCGTAGCCGTAGCCGTCCACCAGGGTCATGGCGACGCCCAGGCCGCTCCCGTCCTCGCCGTCTCCGCGGTACGCGGCGGCGAGCAGGTCGAGGTGGTGCTGCACGGGCGTCATCATGCGGCACAGCCTATCCACTGGGGGCGGTCGGTGGCACCCTGCCGGAGGCGGTCAGAGGGTGTTGCGGATCGCCTTCATCGCCGTCGCGGCGGAGAGCCAGTCCGTGCGCTCGTAGGGGAGGACGCCGAGGCGGATCAGACGTGCGTGCAGGTCGGCCCGGGTCTCCAGCGGGAGTCCGGCATGGGCGTGGGGGTTGAACCGCTCCATGAACGAGAGGTCGGTCCGGGTGATCCGCTCGACGACCGTCTCCGGGATCCCGCCGTCGTAGGCGTCGGTCACCGCCTCCGGGCCGAGGACCCGCAGGCAGTACAGGGCGGACAGGTCGTCGGCGAAGTTCGCCCCCCACCGGGAGAGGGTCCGGGGCGGTGCGGCGGGCGGCAGCGTCAGGTCCAGCCCGAGCCGTGCGGCCACGGCGCGCAGCATCAGGTGCTTGCGGTGGTACTTGGTCTCGCCGGGATGGGCGACGGATTCGAGCACCCTGACGGGCAGCTCGGGCTCGTTCTGGACGGCCACCGTCATGGCGCCGATCTCGCAGAGGCCGGACACCGGGTTCATGATCCGCATGTCCGGGGCGGCCGCCATCCGCGTGCGGTGCTGGTCCACGGGGCCGGTGAAGAGCTTGGGGAGGGAGCCCGCCTGCACGGACCCGAACGAGTAGGTGCCGAGGTCGAGCTCGTCGCGCAGCAGGATGGCGCCGACTCCCATGAAGGACCAGTGGTTGCGGTTGAGTCCGAGGTCCACGAGGTTCGTCTCCACGATGTGCGGGCGGAACCGCTCGAACAGCGGCCGCTCGCGGGCGAACCGGCCGCCGAAGTCGAGGGACACCAGGTCGGCCTCGGGGAGGACGGCGCGGGCGGCGAGCGAGTCGAAGCCCCCGGAGAAGTTCAGGATGTGCCGCCGTCCGGGCTCGCGGTCCACGTCCGTGCCGTCGCCGGAGTCGATCGGGGTGGCGAGGGCCTCCTCGAGCCGGCCCCGGGTGCGCGGCCCGAGCGGCAGGTCCATCCGGACCCGGTCGAATCCGGTGCCGCAGAGGGTGGCGAAGGCGGAGGCCACGAGGTCCGGGGCCGGGGCGAAGGCGTGGGGGAGGGCGAACCTGAGCTCGTCGGCGCGGTCGCCGCGGTGGACACGGCAGCGGATCTCGCCCTCCTCCGAGACGTCGACCTCGGTGAAGGCGATCGTGCCGGCCATGGGGTCTCCTGACGTCTCGTGGTGGGGGACTGATCATGATAGCCACGCCCCGGTCCGGACCCCCGTGGGCCACAATGGACCGCGATGCCCTCCGTCTCTCCGCTCTCCCCGCTCGACCTGGACTCGTTCGTCTCCGGCCTCACGGTCGCCCGGGTCCTGCCCGAGCTCTCGTCCGCCCTCGCCGTCCACGGTGCGGCCGTCCTGCACGCCCCGCCCGGCACGGGCAAGACCACGGCGGTGCCCCCGCACGTCGCCCTTTCGCTCGCCTCCGCCTCCGGCCTTCCCGACGACGGCACCGCACCCCGGTCTTCCACCTCGCCTTCGTCGACCATCCCACTCTCGTCCCCCGCACCCCGCGTCCTGGTCACCCAGCCACGGCGGGTGGCGGTCCGCGCCGCCTGGCGCCGCCTGCACTCGGCGGTCCAGGCCGGTCACGTAGCCACCGGGACCACGGAGGCCGACGCCCGGAAGGCCGCCGACGCGGCCGTCGGCTACACCGTCCGCGGCGACTCCGTGGGCGGCGGGCGCAGCCAGGTCGAGTTCCTCACCCCGGGCGTGCTGGTCCGGCGGCTGCTGGACGACCCCGAGCTGGCCGGCGTCGGCGCCGTGCTGCTCGACGAGGTCCACGAGCGGGACCTGGACACGGACCTGCTCTTCGCCCTGCTTGCGGACCTGCGCCAGCTGCGCGCGGACCTGCAGACGGTCGCCATGTCTGCCACCCTGGACGCCGAGGCCCTGGCGGCCCGCTGGGCCGAGGGCATGGGGCAGGAGCAGGTGCCGGTGGTCCGCACCGAGGACGTCCTGCACCCGCTCGCCGAGCACTGGGCGCCCTTCGGCTCGTCCCGTCTGACCGCCCGCGGCGGCTGCGAGCGCGGCTTCCTGGACCACGTGGCGGCCGAGACCGTGGCCGCCCACGCGAGGCCCTCGCCCAGGACCCCGGCGTGGACGCCCTCGTCTTCCTCCCCGGCGTCGCCGAGGTGGAGGCCGTCGCCGAGCGACTGCGCGCCCGCGTCCCGGGCCATGACGTCCTGACCCTCCACGGACGCCAGGAACCGGAGGAGCAGGACGCCGCCATCGCCGGCCGCGGGCCCGGGGGAGCCCCGCGCATCGTGGTGAGCACCAATGTGGCCGAGTCCTCCCTGACCGTCCCGGGGGTCCGCCTCGTCGTGGACTCCGCCCTGGCCCGCGAGCCCCGGAAGGACGCCGCCCGGGGCATGACCGGACTGGTCACCGTGCAGGTCTCCCGTGCCGCCGCCGGCCAGCGCGCCGGCCGTGCCGCCCGCCTCGGACCCGGCACGGTGGTCCGCT
>NZ_JBNFOB010000003.1:0-38975 GCF_057364565.1 Micrococcus sp. LASM2_SD2
CTCAGGTGAGCCACAGCACTTCCTCCCCGGACACCCCTGCGTCCCCGGACACCCCAGCCTCCGCCACCGCCGACACCTCGGGCCCCGCCGGCACGTCCGCCGGCACCTCCACCCCCGGCACCACCCCCGGCACCAGCACCCGCGCCACCTCCACCAGCCCCACCTCCGTCATCCGCGCCCGCGGCCTGCGCAAGCACTACGGCGACTTCCACGCGGTCAAAGGCATCGACCTGGACGTCGCGCCGGGGGAGTGCTTCGGCCTGCTCGGCCCGAACGGCGCGGGCAAGTCCACCACCATGCGCATGCTGGCCGGCGTCTCCCAGCGCACGGAGGGCGAGCTGTCCATCATGGGCATCGACCCGGAGCAGGACGGCCCGGCGGTCCGCGCGCACCTGGGCGTGGTCCCGCAGCAGGACAACCTGGACGAGGAGCTCACCGCCCGGGACAACCTGCTCATCTACGGCCGCTACTTCGGCCTGCCCTACTCGTACCTGAAGCCCAAGTCCCTCGAGCTCCTCGAGTTCGCGCAGCTCACGGACAAGGCGAACACGAAGGCGGAGGCGCTCTCGGGCGGCATGAAGCGCCGTCTGGTGATCGCCCGCGCGCTGGTGAACGAGCCGCAGCTGCTCCTGCTGGACGAGCCGACCACCGGCCTGGACCCGCAGGCCCGCCACATCCTCTGGGACCGCCTGTACCGGTTGAAGGAGCGGGGCACCACGCTCGTGTTGACCACCCACTACATGGACGAGGCCGAGCAGCTGTGCGACCGCCTCGTGGTGGTGGACGGCGGGCAGATCATGGCCGCGGGCACGCCGCGCGAGCTGATCCGCGAGCATGCCTCCCGCGAGGTCCTCGAGGCCCGCTTCGGCACGGACCGCAACGAGGCCGCCGCCGAGGTGCTGCGGGCAGAGACCCGGGTGCACCGCATCGAGGTGCTCCCGGACCGCGTCCTGCTCTACGGGGACCACGCGGACGGGCTCCACGACGCCGTCGCCGCGCTCGCCGAGTCCGGCCGCATCAGCCAGCCGGTCACGTCGCTGACCCGCCGCGCGTCCCTGGAGGACGTGTTCCTGATCCTCACCGGCCGCACCCTGGTGGACTGAGCATGACCGAGTCCTTCCCGATGACGGCCGCCTCCTCCGGCGGCGCCCGCGGCCCCCTGAAGCCCCCGCACACCCCGGCCGAGACGGCCGAGCGGGTGAAGCGCCGCGGCGTCTGGTTCTTCGCCGAGCACCAGCTGCGCAACATGCGCGCGTACTGGTCCGTGATCGTGGCCAACGCCGTGGGCGAGCCGCTGGTCTACCTGCTGGCGATGGGCATGGGCCTGGCCAGCCTGATCGGCGGTGGAGCCTCCCAGGAGGTCCTCGGCGGCGCCACGTACCTGCAGTTCATCGCGCCGGCGCTGCTGGCGTCCTCGGCGCTGATGACCGCGTCCGTGGAGTTCTCCTACCCGGTGATGGATGGCTTCCGCTGGCACCGCCTGTACTACGCGGCGCAGGCGACCCCGCTGTCCCCGGCGCAGATCGCCCGCGGCCACCTGCTGGCCGTCTCGCTGCGGTTCTTCGTGCAGTCGCTGGTGTTCTTCGGCATCATGGCCGCCTTCGGCGCCACGGACTCCCCGTGGGCGTGGGTGCAGGTCTTCACCGCCACCCTCGGCGGCCTGGCGATCGGCGCCTGGATCATGGCGTTCGCCGCCTCGCTGAAGGAGGAGAAGGGCCAGTTCGCCATGCTCCAGCGGTTCGTGGTGATGCCGCTGTTCCTCTTCTCCGCCACGTTCTACCCGCTGACCCAGCTGCCGCTGGCGCTGCAGTGGATCGGCTGGATCTCCCCGCAGTGGCACGCCGCCCAGCTCGGCCGCGTCCTGTCCTATGGCATGGAGAACCCGGTCTGGCTCACGGCCGTGCACGTGGTGTACCTGGTGGTGCTCGCCGTCACCGGCGCCGCGGTGGCCGTGCGGATCTACACCCGTCGCCTCGGCTGGGTGCCCGGCCGACCGGACCCGGACGCCGTCGTCAAGGACTCGAAGCAGGCCCGCGGCTCGGCGCTGACCCGCCGCGCGGACAAGGTCGGCACCTCGCCCGCCACGGCGTCCGCCGACGAGGTGTCCACCCCGCGCACCGCCTCCACCACCTCCGCTGCCGACTCCGTCCCGCCGATGCCTCAGATCACCGTGCGCACCGGCCCGATGTCCGGCATGTACTCCGGCAACATCCGCGCCGTGCTGGAGCGGGCGTTCCTGTCCCTGAAGTCGAACAACTGGACCGTCTTCGCCTCGGGCTTCGCCGAGCCGGTGCTCTACCTGCTGTCCCTGGGCATCGGGCTGGGCTCGCTCGTCGGCGAGATGACGGGTCCGGGCGGGGAGCCGGTGCCGTACGGCATGTACATCGCCCCGGCGCTGCTGGCGGTCTCCGCGATGAACGGCGCCATCTACGACTCCACCTGGAACGTGTTCTTCAAGCTGCGCTTCGCGAAGACCTACCAGACCATGCTCGCCACCCGCCTCGGCCCGCTGGACGTGGCCCTCGGCGAGATCCTCATGGCCCTGTTCCGCGGAGCGGTCTACGCCACCGGCTTCCTGATCGTCATGACGCTCATGGGCCTGGTGACCAGCTGGACCGCGCTGCTCATGGTGCCCGGCGCCCTGCTGGTGGCGTTCGGCTTCGCGGCGGTGGGCATGGCCGCCACCAGCTACATGAAGACCTTCCAGCAGATGGACTGGATCACCATGCTGATGCTGCCGATGTTCCTGTTCTCCGCCACGTTCTTCCCGCTCGAGGTGTATCCGCAGCCCGTGCAGTGGCTCATCCAGGCGCTGCCGCTGTGGCATGCGGTGGAGATGATGCGGCAGCTGGCCGTCGGCGCGCTCAGCTGGGCCACGGCCGGACACATCCTCTACTTCGTGGTGATGGTGGCCGTGGGCCTGGTGTTCGCCTCCCGCCGCCTGGCCAAGCTCTTCCTGCGGTGAGGGGCTTCCCGACGTCGGCCCCTCACCGGGCGCTCCCGCCGCACCGGGCGCTCCCGCCTCACCGGGTGCTCGCCCGACGCTGACCCCTCAGACGTCCGCGGCCCGCCCGCGGCGCCGCTGTACCGCGCGCCGGACCAGGTCCGCCGCGCCGATCGCCAGCACCACGGTCCAGCAGGCCAGCACGGCCCAGAGGGCGTCCACGGAGGCGGCGCCGGAGGCTTCGCGGTCGGATAGCTCCGGAGCACCGGCCACGGTCATGAAGTACACGCCGGTGACCGCGGCGATGCCGGTGGAGGTGCCGATGCGCTGGATGGTCTGGGAGACGCGCCGGCGGCGCCGCCTCGCGCGGGGCCACGTCGTCCATCATGAGCACCTGGGAGCTGGTGAGGATCAGCGCCTGGGAGACGCCCTGGGGCAGCAGGATCAGGGGATCGTCCAGTAGGGCCAGGAGCCGTCCGTCACCTTCGCGAACGCGACGATCAGCAGCAGCGCGGACACCACGGCCAGCGCCCCGCCCGCGAACACGAACCACGGGCCGAACCGGTCCACGCGGGCGCCGATCCACGCGGAGAGGGCCACGACCATCAGCGCCGAGGTCAGCGTGGAGACCCCGGCCACGAACGGGGAGAGCCCCAGTCCGTCCTGGGCGAACAGCGCCACCACGGCGAACGCTGCGGGCATGGCCGCCATGTACACGGTCACCTGCAGGGTGCCCAGGGTGAAGGACGGCCGGCGGAACAGGGCCGGGTCCACCATCGGGTACACGCCGGTCCGGGCGGCCGTGGCGCGCACGCGCACCTCCCACGCCCACCAGCCGGCCACGAGCACGGCGGCCACGGCCAGCAGCCACAGCGCGTCCTGGAGGATGAACGGGAGCATCAGGGAGACCGTGGTGGCCGCGAGCAGGGCCATGCCCACCGGATCCAGGTACTTCAGGCCCCTCGGCACCAGGTCCGCGGTGGTCTGCGTCGGCGGGTGCAGCCACAGCAGGCCCATCACCAGGGCGGCCAGCCCGAGCGGCACGTTGAGCAGGAACAGGGACCTCCACCCCCACTGGTCCCCGAGTACGCCGAGAAGGGCACCGCCGGTCGGCGGGCCCACGGCCACGCCCAGGCCGATCACCGTGCCGAAGAACCCGTAGGCCCGGCCGCGCGCCCGCCCGGAGAAGGAGGACTGGATGACGCCGATGATCTGCGGGTTGAACAGGCCGGCGCCGCAGCCCATGAGCAGGCGGGCGGCGTTGAGCATCAGCGGGTCCACGGCGAACCCGGCCAGCAGCGAGCCGAGCGTGTAGACGAGGATCCCGGCAAGGAACAGCGGCTTGCGGCCCCACAGGTCTCCGGCCCGGCCGGCGGCCACCAGCACCACGCCGAAGGTCAGGGTGTAGCCGGAGAGGACCCACTGCAGGTCTGCTGCGGAGGCACCGAGTCCGCGCTCGATGGCCGGCAGGGCCACGTTCACCACGGACACGCTCATCAGCGCCAGGAACAGCGGCATGAGCAGCACCAGCAGGATGCGGGTCTGCTCCGGGCTGAAGCGCGTGGAGGTTGCCTCCGGGGTCGTCTCGGTCACCGGGACAGGATAGGCCAGGGCTGTGAACGGTGCCGGGACGCTGTGATCTCACCGGTTCCACGGGAAGGCCAGGGGCACGACGACGGACCCGGCCGTCGTCGGGACGCCTCACCGCCGGATGGGCTCGAGTGGCACCGGCACCGCCGGTGCGGGAGAATGGAGACCGATCCCGCACACGTCGCCCTCGAGGAGAGGAAACCCACCCATGGCCAAAGCCCTGCCCGGTGCCCCCGGCACGCCCCGAATCAAGCGTGGAGGTGGGCTGCAGGTCGGCGGCCTGGGCTTCGCGGTCATGATCACCGTGCTGCTGGTGGCGCTGCTGTTCGCCGCCAACCAGAACTCGATCATCGGGTGGCTGCTGGTGGCAATCTCCGCGGGCTGGCTGATCTTCGCGATCGTGGTGTTCCTGCAGATGCGCAAGGGCATCCAGGGCGCCGCCCGCCGGGTGGACTCCATGGTGGCCAACACCGCCCGGCCGCACGAGGCACCCGTCCAGGCCGGCGCCCAGACCGCCGTGGCCGCGGACCCCATGCGGGACACCAAGCTGGACCACTCCTTCAAGATCTGCCAGGTGCAGGTCCGCGTGGTGCGCGAGCAGCTGGCCTCCGGCGAGCTGGACCGGGACATGGTGGACCGAGCGCTGGAGACCATCGACATCACCGCCTCGAACGCCCGGGACATGATCAAGGGCGACGACGGGGGCCGCGACTCCCGAGACGACGCACGCAAGGACCAGGGCGAGGGCCCGGTGTCCGGAACGGTGGTGGACTGACATGGCCGAGCTGCCCCAGAGGGACCCCGTGACCGGCAAGTACCCCGAGCCCGCCGAGGGCGAGCCGATCATCCACGCCAACGCCGGCGCCCCCAAGGCCGAGGGTGCGGTGCGCATCGCCTCCGTGAACGTCAACGGCATCCGCGCCTCCCACCGCAAGGGCATGATCGGCTGGTTCGCCGGCCGCGGCGTGGACATCATGACGCTGCAGGAGGTCCGCGCCCCGCAGGACATCACCGCCGCCCTGATCCCGGAGATCGTGGACGGCGCCTGGGACGAGGTGCACCTCGTGGACGTGGAGGCCGCCGCCAAGGGCCGGGCCGGCGTGGCGATCGCCTCAAGGTTCCCCATCGAGGACGTCCGCCGCGGACTGCGGGACGAGGACGGCCACGTCAACGACGTCGGCCGCTGGATCGAGGCGGACATTCGGCTGCCGGACGGCTCCCTGCTCACCGTGGTGTCCGCCTACGTGCACACCGGTGGCGTCGGCACCCCGAAGCAGGAGGACAAGTACCGCTTCCTGGACGAGATGGTCCGCCGCCTGCCGGAGCTCGCCGCGACCGGCCGCGAGGTCCTGGTGACCGGCGACCTCAACGTGGGCCACACCGAGCGGGACATCAAGAACTGGAAGGGCAACGTGAAGAAGGCCGGCTTCCTCCCGGAGGAGCGCGCGTACTTCGACCGCTTCTTCGGCGAGCTCGGCTACGTGGACGTCGGCCGCACCCTCGCCGGGGACGTGGCCGGCCCCTACACCTGGTGGTCCATGCGCGGGAAGGCCTTCGACAACGACGCCGGCTGGCGCATCGACTACCACATGGCCACCCCGTCCCTGGCGGACCGCGCCACCTCCGCCGTGGTGGACCGCGCCCCGTCCTGGGGCACCCGCTTCTCCGACCACGCCCCGCTCGTGGCGGACTATCAGTACTGAGCGCCCCGCCGGGCGCCACGCAGACACGGACCGAAGAGACAAGAAGAGCAATGACGAAGAACACCGTGGCCGACGTGCTGGCCCAGGACCGTCCACCACCGCGCACCTGGCCGCGCCGGCGCCCGCCACCGCGTGCTGTCCGGCATGCAGCCCTCCGCAGACTCCCTGCACCTGGGCAACTACCTGGGCGCGCTCGTGAACTGGGTCCGCACCCAGGACGACTTCGACGCCTACTTCTTCATCCCGGACCTGCACGCCATCACCGTGCCGCAGGACCCGGAGTCTCTGGCCCAGCGCACCCGCGTGGCCGCCGCCCAGTACATCGCCGGCGGCATCGACCCGGAGCGCTCCACCCTGTTCGTGCAGTCCCAGGTGCCCGAGCACGCCCAGCTGGCCTGGGTGCTGACCTGCATGACCGGCATGGGCGAGGCCCAGCGCATGACGCAGTTCAAGGACAAGGCCGCCAAGCAGGGCGCGGACGCCGCCGGCGTGGGCCTGCTGGCCTACCCCATGCTCATGGCCGCGGACATCCTGCTCTACCAGCCGCACGGCGTGCCGGTGGGGGACGACCAGCGCCAGCACGTGGAGCTCACCCGCGACCTCGCCCAGCGGTTCAACCACCGCTACGGCGAGACCTTCGTGCTGCCCACCGGCTTCTACCCGGAGGCCGGCGCCCGCATCTACGACCTGCAGAACCCCACGGCGAAGATGTCCAAGTCGGCCGAGTCCCCGAACGGCCTGATCAACATCCTCGACGAGCCGAAGAAGATCGCCAAGCGCATCAGGTCCGCCGTCACGGACACCGGCACCGAGGTCCGCTTCGACCGTGAGGCCAAGCCGGGCGTCTCCAACCTGCTCACCATCCTCTCCGCGGTCACCGAAAAGCCGATCGCCGAGCTCGAGGCCGAGTTCGAGGGCAAGATGTACGGCCACCTCAAGGTCGCCGTCGCGGACGCCGTGGTGGAGGCCGTCGCCCCCATCCGCGAGCGCGCCCTCGGCCTGCTCGAGGACCCCGCCGAGCTGGACCGTCTGCTCGCCCGCGGCGCCCAGAAGGCCCGCGAGGTCGCCACCCCGGTGCTCGAGGACGTCTACCGGAAGGTCGGCTTCCTGCCCCCGGTCGGCTGAGCCGGACTGCGCCGAAGATCGCAGTCGGACGGCGGGGATCTCCTCCTGACGGGGGAGGTCCCCGCCGTCGCGTTCCGGGAGAATGGAGTCACCGGGGATCCACGACGACGGCCGCCCACCGGCCGCTCATGGCTCGCCCGGTCCGCCATCACCGACGACGAGAGGGACGCATGTCCACGGCCACGCCACCGCCCGCCATGACCACACCCGATCCGACCGCGCACCGGCCGGCCGCCGAGCCGGTCCTGGAGACCGAGAACCTCGTGAAGTCCTACGGGCAGGGCGAGGCGCGCTTCGACGCCCTGCGCGGGCTGACCCTGCAGATCGGCCACGGCGAGTCCGTGGCGATCGTGGGCAAGTCCGGCTCCGGCAAGTCCACGCTCATGCACCTGCTCGCCCTGCTGGACCGGCCCTCCCACGGCGTGGTCGCCATGGACGGCGTCCCGTGTCCGAGCTGAAGCCGAAGGCCGTGGCCCGGCTGCGCAACGAGACCTTCGGGTTCGTGTTCCAGCAGTTCTTCCTCAACCCCTCCCAGACGGTGCTGGAGAACGTGGTGCTGCCGCTGAAGATCGCCGGTGTCCCGCGGGCCGAACGCCGCCGCCGCGGCCTCGAGGTCCTCGAGCGGCTGGAGATGGCCGAGAAGGCGGACAACCGCGCCACCGACCTCTCCGGAGGCCAGAAGCAGCGGGTGTGCATCGCCCGCGCCCTGGTCAACCGCCCCACCGTGCTGTTCGCGGACGAGCCCACCGGCAACCTGGACACCGCCACCTCGGCCGTGGTGGAGGACATCCTCTTCGGCCTCAACCGGGACGAGGGCATCACCCTCGTGGTGGTCACCCACGACGACGACCTCGCTGACCGGTGCGGCCGCCGCATCGAGCTGCAGGACGGACAGATCGTCGCCGACCACGCGCAGGACGCCGCCGGGCCGGCGCCGCTCGCCGGACCGGGAGGCCGAGGCCGCACCCGGTCGGGACCGCAGAAGGGGAGCCCACGGGAACCGGAGATGACACGACGGGCCGGGCGGCCGTCGTCGGGAAGGAGGAGGACCGATGAAGACCGCAGACCTGTTCGGCACGGCCCTGACCAACACCCTGCGCTCCAAGCTGCGCACGGTGCTGACGGTGATCGCGATCGTGATCGGTGCGTTCGCCCTGACCCTGACCTCCGGCCTCGGCGCCGGCGTCAACCGCTACGTGGACACCATGGTGGAGGGCTTCGGCTCCCCGGACGAGCTGTACGTGTCCAAGCAGGCGGACATGGCCACCGGCATGCCCACCAACGGCGCCCCCGCCGAGTACGACGCGCAGGAGGCCGCCGCCGGCGAGATGTTCGGCATGCCCCTGCTGACCAAGAAGGACCTCGAGAAGATCGAGGGGATCGAGCACATCAGCGAGGTGGAGACCACCCGCCTGGTGGAGCCGGACTACGTCCAGACCACCGACGGCAAGAAGTGGCAGGTGGCCCTCATGGGCTCCTCCTTCGAGACCGAGACCGCCTCCCTGGCCGTCGGCCGCATGCCCGCCGAGGACGCGGACGAGGTCACGGTCCCGCTCGCCTGGGTGGAGACCCTCGGCGGCACGGACCCCGAGGACGTGCTGGGGGAGACGGTGACGCTGGCGGCCTCCGACCCGCTCGGCGAGGAGGGCTCCGTGGAGGCCGAGGTGGTCGGCGTGACCGAGACCCTCGCCTCCGGCTCCGGAGCCGGTCCCGTGCCGTCCGTGAAGGTGGAGGACGCACTCCACGGGATCCAGACCGAGGGCCTGCCCGAGGAGCAGCGGGACACCTGGTTCAACGCCACCGTGACCGTGCAGGACATGGAGGCCAACGAGGCGGCCGTGAAGAAGGCCCTGGCGGACGAGGGGTTCCAGGCGCAGACCCTCGAGGACCAGCTCGGCATGATCCGCGGCGTGATCGATGCGGTGACCTGGGTGTTCAACGGCTTCGGCCTGATCGCCCTGCTCGCCGCGTCGTTCGGCATCATCAACACCCTGCTGATGTCCGTGCAGGAGCGGACCCGGGAGATCGGCCTGATGAAGTCGCTCGGCATGACCAGCGGGAAGGTCTTCGGACTGTTCTCCCTCGAGGCCGTGGTGATCGGGCTGATGGGCTCGCTGATCGGCGTCGGCGCCGGACTGGCCGTGGGCCTGATCGGCAACCGGCTGCTCGTGGACGGCCCGCTCAAGGACGTCACCGGCCTGACGCTGTTCGCCGTGGAGCCGCTGTCCGTGCTGGGCATCGTGGCGCTGATCGTGGGCATCGCCTTCGCGGCCGGTACCCTGCCCGCGGTGCGTGCGGCACGCAAGGACCCGATCTCCTCGCTGAGGTACGAGTGAGGGGTCGGCACACGGCCGGGGTGCGGGTGCGACCCCCGGCCGGACTGCGGGCGGGCACCGATGCCGCGACGCGGGACCCGGGGGATGACCGGAACCCCGGCCCGCCTGTCATCCTTGGAGGCATGGACACGAACACACGCGCCGCAGCCGACGACCCGCACTGGCTCCTGGACGAGCGGCCGCCACGGTGGCGGAACGTCGTCCGCCTGATGCCGGTGGTGGTGCTGACCGTGGTGGCCTACGCCTTCGCGGTGGGGCCCATGCCCAGCGCACTCACCACCGCCGCCGGCACCGTGATCATCGGCGCCGGTGTGATGGCCGCCCTGATCAAGGTCTCCGACGGCGCCCGCTGGGCCGGACTGGTGTTCACCGTGGCGGTGATGCTCGGGACCCTGCTGTCCCTGGTGTTCCGCACCGCGGCCACCGGGACGATCAGCGTCTTCTCCGTGGCCACCGCCGTGCTGGTGATGGCCGCCGGGGCGGTCTGGATCACCCAGGCCTTCCACGCACAGGTCACCGGCTGGTTCAACGCCCGCCGGGACGGCTGACTCCCGCCCGCCTGAGCCGGGAAGACCGACTCCTGACACCCGGGCGGCGGACCGCGGCTGTGCAGGACGAGAACACCAGGCAGGCCGCAGCCATCACACCACGACGACCGGACGCACCACCACGAAGGAATGAGGGGCACGAGATGACCGATCAGAACCATCGCCCGTCCTACGGGCAGGACCCGCAGGCAGGCCAGGGCCGCCCGGACTACGGGCCGGCGGGCCAGGGACCCTACGGCCAGGGGCCGCAGGGAGGCTACGGGCAGCCGCAGGGAGGCTGGGACCAGTCCGCCGGTCCGCGCTACGGCACCCAGCCCTATACGGCGTACGCCCAGCCGCAGGAGGCCACCGAGCCGCCGAAGTACCGACAGCTGCTCCTGGCGACCCTCGTGTCCCTCGGGATCTATCTCCTCTCCTCCGTCCCGGGATTCCTGATGTTCGGGGACTCCGGTGAGTTCCGGCGGGCCATGGACGAGCAGATGGCCGCCCAGGAACAGTCCATGACCGCCGAGGAGGCCCGGACCTTCGAGCAGATCATGGACTTCATGGCCGGAGCGGGCATGGCCATGATGGCGCTCTTCACGCTGGTCATCGTCGGCCTGTACCTGCTCGTGTACTTCGGCCTGCACAAGCGGAAGAACTGGGCCCGCGTGACCGGCATCGTGTTCGCGATCCTCTCCGTGGTCCTCACCCTGCCGGGTCTGCTGCTCCTGCCGTTCATGGGCGGGGCCGGGATGTTCTCCCTCGTGCTCTCGCTGCTGAGCGTGGCCGTGAACATCTGGTGGCTCGTCCTGGCCTTCAACGGCCGGATCTCGCGTTACCTGCAGCAGCGGGCGCTGATGGGCTGAGCCGAGCAGCCCGAGCAGCCCGAGCAGCCCGACCGGCCCGGCGCCTGGCACCATGGAGTCCATGGACTCCCACACCGCGCCCGACGCCACGCACGACGCCGCAGCCCGCCATCCGTTCGTGGATCGGGGGCTGCGGCGTCTGTCGTCCGTGACGGTGGCCGCCGGCGTCACCTCCACGGCCGCCTCCGTGGCCACCGTGCTCCTCAGCCGCGACCCCGGATACGTGCGTGCGCTGCTCTCCTCCCGCGACTGGGGCACCGCCGCGCCCACCGACGCCGAGGTGGCGGCGGCCCAGACCGGCACCCTGGACGCCGTGCTCGTCGGGGCGATCCTGCTCGCGATCACCGCCGTACTGCTGTGGCTGGTGAACCGCCCCTGGCCGCCCGTCCGCTGGATCGGCACGGCCTGCGCGGTCATGGGGGTGCTCACGGCCGCGTTCTGGGCCGTGGACGGCGGCACCATGGTCCTCACCGCCGGCACCGCCGGGGGAGTGGTCCTCGCGCTCGTCGGGGCGATGCTGATCGCCTGCGCGCTCTGGCTCCTCGTGGCCCACTGGCCGAGCGTCCGCGAGGCCCTCGACGGCTGAGCGCACCCGGACGACCCCCGTCGCCCGGTGCGCCACGCCCGGCTCTGCCGTCCCCGGACGCTCGCGCCCGGCCCTGCCGCGCACGTACTGGCGAGGACACGCGCCTTCACGTGCTGCCCACGGCCTCATGACGATGTGTTGTCACCGACAAGGCGCGTGACGTGGCGGGGAGAACAGCGGCGGGGGAGCGGCCGTCGTCGGGAAGAAGGGCATGACGACGTCCCCCGCGCCGGCCGAGCCCCGTCACCGCCCGCGTCCGCGCACCCCGGGGCGACCGCGCCGGAATCCGCGTTCAGGTCACGCAGGCGGCGCCCGTCGCCCTCCGCCCATCTCGGGGCTACGCCCACGTCTTCCCGCGGCGTCCCCGCCGCTCTGCACACGACGAAAGGGCCCGCCGCCCCTGACGGGACGGCGGGCCCTTTCGTGTGATCGGGAGGATCAGAAGGAGCGGGCCAGGATGGCCTGCTTGACCTCGGCGATCGCCTTGGTCACCTGGATGCCGCGCGGGCAGGCCTCAGAGCAGTTGAAGGTGGTGCGGCAGCGCCACACGCCCTCCTTGTCGTTGAGGATCTCCAGGCGCATGTCGCCGGCCTCATCACGGGAGTCGAAGATGAAGCGGTGCGCGTTGACGATCGCGGCCGGACCGAAGTACTGGCCGTCGGTCCAGAACACCGGGCAGGACGAGGTGCACGCGGCGCAGAGGATGCACTTCGTGGTGTCGTCGTAGATCTCCCGGTCCTTCTGGGACTGGTAGCGCTCACGGGTCGGCTCGTGTCCCGAGGTGACCAGGAAGGGCATGATCTCGCGGTAGGACTGGAAGAACGGCTCCATGTCCACGATCAGGTCCTTCTCCACCGGCAGGCCCTTGATGGCCTCGACCGTGATGGGCTTGGACAGGTCCAGGTCCTTCAGCAGGGTCTTGCAGGCCAGGCGGTTGCGGCCGTTGATGCGCATGGCATCGGAGCCGCAGATGCCGTGGGCGCAGGAGCGGCGGAAGGTCAGGGAGCCGTCGTGCTCCCACTTGACCTTGTGCAGCGCGTCCAGGACACGGTCGGTGCCGTACATGGTGAGCTTCCACTCGTCCCAGTACGACTCCTCGGAGGTCTCCGGCACGTAGCGGCGGACCTTGAGGATGATGTCGAAGCTCTCGACGGCGCCGGCGCGTCGCCCGACTGGTTCAGCTCGACCTTGGAGGCCGGCTCGGCGGTCTCGTTCACAGCGGTGCTCATCAGTACTTACGCTCCATCGGCTGGTAACGGGTGACGACAACGGGCTTGGTCTCGAACCGGATGCCCTTGACGCCCTCCATCTCGGCGGTCTCGTCGCGGTAGATCATGGTGTGGGCCATGAAGTTGGCGTCGTCGCGGTCCGGGTAGTCCTCGCGGTAGTGACCGCCGCGGGACTCTTTGCGACCGAGGGCGGCCAGGGTCATCGCCTCAGCGATGTCCAGCAGGTAGCCCAGCTCCATGCCCTCGAGCAGGTCGAGGTTGAAGCGCTTGCCCTTGTCCTGCACGGAGACGTCGAGGTAGCGCTTGCGCAGCTCCTCGATCTCCTTCAGGGCGCGGCGGATGGACTCCTCGGTGCGGAACACCTGCATGTCGGCGTCCATGACCTCCTGGAGGCGCGAGCGCAGGGCCGCGACCTTCTCGGAGCCGGTGGCCGACCGCAGGTTCTCGATCTGCTCCACCACGTGGGCCTCGCCGTTCTCCGGCAGCTCGACGAACTCGGCGGCGTGCGCGTACTCGGCGGCGAAGATGCCGGCACGGCGGCCGAAGACGTTGATGTCGAGCAGGGAGTTGGTGCCCAGGCGGTTCGAGCCATGCACGGACACGCAGGCGACCTCGCCGGCGGCGAAGAGGCCCGGGACGATCGTGTCGTTGTCCTGGAGGACCTCGCCCTTGACGGTGGTCGGGATGCCGCCCATGAAGTAGTGGCAGGTCGGGAAGACCGGCACCGGCTCCGTGTACGGCTCCACGCCCAGGTAGGTGCGGGCGAACTCGGTGATGTCCGGGAGCTTGGCGTCGATGTGCGCCGGCTCCAGGTGGGTCAGGTCGAGCAGCACGTAGTCCTTGTTCGGACCGCAGCCGCGGCCCTGACGGACCTCCTCGGCCATCGAGCGGGCCACGATGTCACGCGGCGCCAGGTCCTTGATGGTCGGGGCGTAGCGCTCCATGAAGCGCTCGCCCTCGGAGTTGCGGAGGATGCCGCCCTCGCCGCGGGCCGCCTCGGAGAGCAGGATGCCCAGGCCGGCCAGGCCGGTCGGGTGGAACTGCACGAACTCCATGTCCTCGAGCGGCAGGCCCGCGCGGTAGGCGATGGCCATGCCGTCGCCGGTCAGGGTGTGGGCGTTCGAGGTGGTCTTGTACACCTTGCCGGCGCCACCGGTGGCGAAGACGACCGACTTGGCGTGGAACACGTGGATCTCGCCGGTCGCGAGCTCGTAGGACACGACGCCGGCCACGCGCTTCTGAGTGAACGGCGTGCCGTCCTCGCGGGTGCCCTCCTCGTCCACCATGAGCAGGTCGAGCGCGTAGAACTCGTTGTAGAACTCGACGTTGTGCTTGACGCAGTTCTGGTAGAGCGTCTGGAGGATCATGTGGCCGGTACGGTCCGCGGCGTAGCAGGCGCGGCGCACCGGGGCCTTGCCGTGGTCGCGGGTGTGGCCGCCGAAGCGGCGCTGGTCGATCTTGCCCTCCGGCGTGCGGTTGAAGGGCAGGCCCATCTTCTCGAGGTCCAGGACCGCGTCGATGGCCTCCTTCGCCATCACCTCGGCGGCGTCCTGGTCGACCAGGTAGTCACCGCCCTTGATGGTGTCGAAGGTGTGCCACTCCCAGTTGTCCTCCTCGACGTTCGCCAGGGCGGCGCACATGCCGCCCTGGGCCGCGCCGGTGTGGGAGCGGGTCGGGTAGATCTTGGTGAGCACGGCGGTGCGGGCGCGCTGGCCCGACTCGATGGCGGCACGCATGCCTGCACCACCGGCGCCGACGATCACCACGTCGTACTTGTGTACCTGCATTCTCAGGTTCTCTCTTCCGTTTCGTGAGGACGCCCGTCCCGCGTCAGTGCGGGCGGCGTCGCAAGCGTCAGACGTCGGTGTGCGGTCAGCCGCGGCAGAAGGCCGGGGTGCCGGACAGCAGCTGGCCGGTGGCGTCCACCATGCACGGCTCGAAGGTGAAGATCACCAGGGTGCCGAGGATGATGATGGCGGCGGTGGCCACGTACAGGATCATGGACAGCCAGAAGCGGACGCCGTCGCGGTGGGCGTAGTCGTTGATGATGGTGCGGACGCCGTTGGCGCCGTGCAGCATCGCCAGCCACAGCATCACGAGGTCCCAGAACATCCAGATCGGGTCGGCCCACTTGCCGGCGACGAAGCCGAAGTCGATGCCGTGGATGCCCTCGCCGAGCATCAGGTTGGAGAACAGGTGGCCGAAGATCAGGACCACGAGGACCACGCCCGAGAGGCGCATGAACAGCCATGCGAGCATCTCGAAGTTGCCCTTCTTGCCCTTGCCTCGGGTGTACTTCGCGTCGACGCGCGTGGAGCGCGGAGCGGCGATCGTGGTCTCAGCAGCAGCGGTGCTCATGGATCACATACCTCCAAAGGCCAGCATGAAGTGGCGGATGCAGAAGCCGAGGGTCAGGACGACCCACAGGCCCAGGACGACCCAGAGGAGGGTCTTCTGGTGCTTCGTGCCGCCCTTCCAGAAGTCCACCAGGACGATGCGCAGGCCGTTCAGCGCATGGAACAGCACGGCGGCCACCAGTCCTGCCTCGCCGAGCGCGAAGATCGGGTTCTTGTACGAGCCGATCACCGCGTCATAGGCCTCCGGGGAGACGCGCACGAGCGAGGTGTCCAGCACGTGGACGAGCAGGTAGAAGAAGATCACGACGCCGGTGATGCGGTGGCCCACCCAGGACCACATCCCGCCGTAGCCGCGATACAGGGTCCCGCGGCCGTTTTTGGCCGGGGCCTGTGCAGTGGCACTAGTCACGGTTGATTACCTCCCAGGGAAATGCACGGGCCCGGTGCACGTCCGTCGAGTGGGCGGGCAGGGGGCTGGAGTGCGAGTCGATTCCACCTGCCAGGATAGCCCCTCCGGGCTCCCGGGCAGGCGCCCGGGGCGGCTGTGTGACGTGTCGCCGCTCACGGGTGTGGGTCCGAGGACCCGTGAGCGGTGTCCGCGCCGCCTTCTGTCGAGATGCAGCGAAGATTGCACAAACGCGCCAATATGCTGCATACCCGCCTCGGCGCCTGAAGGCTTGACACCTATCACGCCATGGCGCGCTGTCGAGATGCAGCGAAGATTGCATAAACGCGCCAATATGCTGCATACCGTGAAACACCTTAGGACGCTTGACAACGGTGCCTGTCGGGGCATCGGGGTGAAGTCAACGACAGAGGGAGGCCTCCGTGACCACCTGGCATTGGCCCATCCCCGCCGCCGGTACCCCGGCCTGGCAGCAACTCGCCGCATGGGCTGCAGACGGGAAGCACCTGCTCCACGGCTCCCAGACCGCAGACCTGCAGCGCCTAGAACCGCGCGCCCCGGTGGACCACAGCCCCGACGACTACTCCAAGCGCACCGCCGTGTTCGCCACCGAGGACCCCACCTGGGCCATCGCCTACGCCGTGCGCGCGTCGGACTGCCCCCAGTTCCTCAACGCCTGCTTCTACCCGGGTGAGCGACCGGGCACGCCCGCCCAGAGGAGGCTGTTCTTCTCCTACGGGCGCCGGTCCGACAACACCGTGCCGGTGTCCCCCGGGGTGGTCTACGTTCTGAAGGCCTGGGCCTTCGAGCGTCAGCCACCGGCCCTGGATGTCGACCTGGGACAGGTGATCACCGAGTGTCAGTGGACGAGCCGGGACTCAGTCGAGGTCGTCGCGGCGGTCCGCGTTACCCCTGCTGATCTGCCCAGCCCCATTCCCACCCACGAACCGGCTGAGGTCAGCGCACGAATGACCCAGAACCCGTCGGGGTTCCCCTGGGGTGCACCGGATGCCTGGGCGCCCATTCCGTCCTTCGGCTCGAAGGAGGGCGCATGCGGTGCGTGTTGATCGGCCCGCCCGGCACCGGGAAGTCGACCGTGGGGTCCCTGCTGGCCGCATCCCTCGAGGCGCCATGGGTCGACCTCGACGAGATCGCTGGCCCGTTCTACGCCGAAGTCCGCTGGACCCCAGAGGTGATCGCGGAGCAGCAGCGGCGCCTCGGGTGGACCGCGTTCCATGCCGCGTTCGAGCCTGCGCTGGCTCATGCCGTGCAACGGTGCGCTGCCCTCCACAGCCAGGCGATCGTGTCCTTCGGTGCGGGGCACTCACACCTCACCGATCCTTCTCTTCACGCCCACGTCGCCCGGGCCCTGGAAGGGTCAAGCGTCGTACTCCTGCGCCCCTCCCCTGACATGGAGGCGTCGGTGCGCCTTCTGCGAGAGCGATGCCGGCAGAGCAAGTGGACGGACTGGCACCTGGACGGGGTGGACTGGCTGCACCGCTGGTGCACGGACGGTCTCGATGAGCAGCTGGCCGACGCCATCGTCTACACAGCCGGGAAATCGCCGCAGGAGACGGCTGACGAAGTCTCCCGGCTCCTGCGGCGCTGACCGATCGTTATCGCCGTGGCCTTCCTTGGCAGGAGGCCAGCGGTACTGACCGGAGACGTTGGTGGCACCGCGGGCGGTCTAGGGCTACTTTTCGCAGACCCCGCTGAATGTCTTGCTCTGTGAAGGGTTCAGCGCGTGTCCTGCGAAATCTTCGCTGCATCTCGACAGGACCCGAGCTCTTGACAATCGCTCCCGCCCTACTAGACCGATGTAGGGAAGACCGCACAAGGGCGTAACTACGCCGCATCCCGCGACACGCCCCTAAGAGCGTGTGTCGAGATGCAGCGAAGATTTCACAAACGCGCGAGTATGTTTCATACGACCACGAGTCACTTAGATCTTGACATTTGAACCTCGATCGACCAAGGGTCTTATGTTCTCCAGTCAGCCCGTGTGCGACGCTGACGCCATGAACCAGCCCTCCATGGCCACCCTGTCTTCGGGAAAAATCACCCTGCGTGACGCCCGTCGCGGGACCACACGGGATGTGGAACTGGAGCCCTTCGAGATGGCCGTGCACCCCCTCCGTGACCGGAGCACCGGACGCCCGCTCACGCCTCTGACATGGTTCGAGACCATCAACCTCTGCAACGAGCTATCCAATGCTGAAGAGCTGCAGCCGGCCTACACGCATGCTGGGGACGGACGCTCCGTCACCTGGAACACGAGCGCTGACGGGTACCGATTGCCCACCGAGGCCGAGTGGGAGTACGCCTGCCGCGCCGGAACGACCTCGCCCACCTACGGGCCGCTTGAAGACATCGCCTGGACCAGCCTCGACCACCTTGAGGGCCCCCAGCCCGTCGGCATGAAGAAAGCCAACCCGCACGGTCTGCACGACATGCTCGGCAACATCTGGGAATGGTGCTGGGACTACGCCGATCCCGCCCGCTACGGCGACTACCGCAGTCTGCGCGGGGGTGGCTGGGCGGATGAACCCTGGAGCGTGCGCGCCTCAGTGCGCCGGGGCAGCGCCCCGGACGCCGTCCTGGAGGACGTGGGACTCCGCCTGGCCCGGGGTCTGGTCGGCAGCCCGGGACAAGCTCAGGGCTGGTCCCATGAGGCAGACAGGCAACGAGCCGCCATCTGCGGGCCGCTTCCCGTGGGGTGGACACCCTTGCGGGAGATCTTCGCCTGAGAAGGGAACCGCCCAGCCTCATTCGGCGGAACGGAGCCGATCCGTCGGCAACGACAACATCACCGTCGCGGTGAGATCCGGCGCCTTGGCCACCGCCCTGTCATCGAGCCGCGGCGCCACTGTGACGGCCTCTCGTGAGAACTCCTGGATGCCCACGGGCACCCATGCGTCACCCTCGGTGCGAAGCAGCCACTGTTCGCCCAACGCCTGCAAACCGACGGTGTCAAGCAGTTCTTCGGCCTCGGTCGACTCCATGGGTTCACCGCATCGCCGACGCAGGAGGTCGTAGGGGATGAAGAGGCCTTCGTCGGTCATCTCGATGTACCCGACGTGCTCGCGGTCATCAGCGCGGAGGTGATCTAAAACAGTGGTCACGGTGACAGCCTAGAGTTGTCGACTCGATACCCCAGCCTGCTCCCCGCCCCAGCACGGCAGGGGCGTCCGGCCAGGCTCCCTCACACACCGGATCCCGCCCCCTCTCCGAACGGTTCACGGCGAGTCGCGTGCAGTCTTTGCTGCATCTCGACAACCCCGAGGGTGACGACGTCCTCCACGGGATCGGCCCGGCCACTGACTGTCCCCGTGCTGCTGCGCCCGCGCGCCTTCACCAGGGTCACCGTCAGAGACCCCTGCCTGGGGTCTCCGGCACCGCGCTTCCCGAGCGTTGACCCCACTCACTGACGGGTCTGGGCGCGAGTCGGTTTCGTACCAGTCTTCGCTGCCTTCGTCGATGCGGCAAGGCAGTCCACGGTTCTGATGAGCCGAGGGGTCACTACTCTCCGACGCGCAGCGCCAGAACCCAGCGGATCGCCCCGCAGCATCGGTGCACCACAAGGCACACCTCGGACGCTCCAACCATTGTTTGCAGCACTTGCGCAATGCAGCTCACACGATCGCCTCCCTCCTTGCGGAATACCTGACATGGGTATACGTTTGACTAGTACACGTACCCGGTAGGGGTACTCCCGACGTACAACCCGACATACAAGGAGGACACCTGATGGCTTCGAACGATTACCAGGTGACGGGCATGACCTGCGGCCACTGCGAGATGTCGATCCGCGAGGAGGTCAGCGAGATCCCCGGCGTCCAGGACATCCAAGTCAGCGCGCAGACCGGCAAGCTCAACGTCACCGCCGAGGGCGAGATCGACGACGCCAAGGTCCTCGCGGCGGTCGAGGAGGCCGGCTACTCGGCGGTGCGCGTCTGATGAAGGCCGGAGGACGGCTCGCGCTCTACGGGGCCGGGTTGGTGGTGGCGTTCGGCGGGGCCTTCGGCCTCGCCGGCGCCGTCATTCCCGATAGCTTCGCAGCAGCATGGGCAGAAGGAAGCGGCGTGAACGCACACGGTGAAGGGCACGGCGACGCTGCGCAGGAAACCGCGGAGCCCGCTCTGAACGGGGTCTCCGCAAGCGCGGACGGCTTCGTGCTCTCTCCGGTCCAGGCCCCCACGGCCGCAGGCGAGGATGGAGACCTGAGCTTCCAGATCCTCGACGAGTCCGGCGAACCGGTGACCGAATACACCACCGCGCACGAGAAGGACCTGCACCTGATCGCCGTGCGCACCGACGGCGCCGGCTTCCAGCACGTGCACCCCGAACTCGACACGAGCACAGGCACCTGGTCGGTGCCGTGGACCTGGGACGAGGCGGGCACCTACCGCGTGTACGCCGACTTCACACCCGCGGGCGAGGAAGCCGAAGGCATCACTCTCACCCGCGCAATCGAGGTCGCGGGCGACTTCACCCCTGTCGAGACCGAGGCGCAGCCCACCGACGAGGTCGACGGATACACCGTCTCCCTCAACGGCGACCTCACTGCGGGCACCTCAAGCGAGCTCACCATCTCGGTCGAGCGTGACGGTCAGCCGGTGACCACGCTGGAGCCTTACCTGGGCGCGTTCGGCCACTTAGTGGCGCTGCGCGAGGGTGACCTCGCCTACCTGCACGTCCACGCCGAGGGCGACCAGCCCCAGGCCGGGGACACGGCCGGACCCGACATCGGATTCGCAGCGGAGGCCCCGACCGCCGACCGTTACCTGCTCTACCTGGACTTCCAGGTCGACGGGCAGGTGCACACCGCCGAGTTCGTGATCGACGCCGAGCATGGTGACGGCACGAAGACAGACGATTCGCATTCCGACGGCCACTGACCCGCAGGGCCCGGCGTCGCACGAGAGCTGAGAAAGAAGGAAGAGGATGAGCACATCAGCGCCCCCAACGGGTGGGCCGGACATCGAGTTGGAGATCGGCGGGATGACCTGCGCCTCCTGCGCGAACCGGATCGAGAAGAAGCTGAACAAGCTCGATGGCGTCGCGGCCACCGTCAACTACGCCACTGAGAAGGCTAAGGTCACCGTGCCTGCCGGCTACGATCCGTCACTGCTGGTCGCCGAGGTCGAGAAGACCGGGTACACGGCCGCACTGCCCAAGCCCAAGGACACTACGGCGAACACGTCGGAGACCGAGGCCGGGGAGGAGGAAGACAGTGAGCTCACCTCGCTGCGGCATCGGCTGATCGGCGCGATCGTGCTCACTGTTCCCGTAATCGCGATGGCGATGATCCCCGCGCTGCAGTTCACGTATTGGCAGTGGGCCTCACTCGCCCTGGCCGCACCGGTGATCATCTGGGGAGCTTGGCCGTTCCACAAGGCGGCGTGGACAAACCTCAAGCACGGTGCGGCGACGATGGACACGCTCATCTCGATGGGCACCTCCGTCGCACTGCTCTGGTCGCTCTACGCGCTCTTCCTCGGCACTGCCGGCACTCCCGGCATGACGCACCCCTTCGAGTTCACGATCGCTCCGTCGGATGGCGCGGCGAACATCTACCTCGAAGTCGGCGCGGGCGTGACGATGTTCATCCTCGCCGGCCGCTACTTCGAGAAGCGATCCAAGCGCCAGGCCGGGGCCGCGCTGCGCGCCCTCCTGGAGCTGGGCGCGAAGGAAGTCGCCGTACTCCGCGACGGCGTAGAGGTGAAGATCCCCACCTCTGAGCTGGCGGTCGGCGACGAGTTCATCGTCCGTCCAGGCGAGAAGATCGCCACCGACGGTCTCGTGACCTCCGGCTCCTCCGCGGTGGACGCCTCGATGCTCACCGGCGAGTCCGTGCCGGTCGAGGTCCGCGAGGGCGACTCGGTCACCGGTGCCACCGTCAACGCCGGCGGCCGCCTGGTCGTGCGGGCGACTCGTGTGGGTTCGGACACACAGCTCGCACAGATGGCGAAGCTCGTCGAGGACGCGCAGACCGGCAAGGCCGAGGTGCAGCGTCTGGCCGATCGCATCTCCGGCATCTTCGTGCCGATCGTCATCGTCGTCGCGTTCATCACCCTCGGCGCCTGGCTGGGAGGCGGGTTCCCCGTCGCCGCCGCGTTCACCGCAGCGGTCGCCGTGCTCGTCATCGCCTGCCCCTGCGCGCTGGGTCTGGCAACCCCGACCGCGCTGCTCGTCGGCACCGGGCGCGGTGCGCAGATGGGCGTCCTCATCAAGGGTCCGGAGGTGCTGGAGTCCACTCGCAAGGTCGACACCGTCGTGCTCGATAAGACCGGCACCGTCACCAGCGGCAAGATGACTCTGACCGACGTGATCACTGAGCCCGGTGTGGATCGTGCGGAGCTGCTGCGTTTCGCCGGTGCGCTGGAAGACTCTTCCGAGCATCCGATTGCGCAGGCGATCGCCAAGGGCGCGACCCAGGAAGTCGGCCAGCTGCCTACTCCAGAGGACTTCGCCAATGTCGAGGGCAAGGGCGTGCAGGGCATCGTCGAGGGGACCCCGGTCGTCGTCGGCCGCGAGTCTCTGCTGGCGGACTGGTCGCAGAAGCTCTCTCCGGAGGTCGCACAGGCGAAGGCCCAGGCCGAGGGCGAGGGCAAGACGGTCGTCGCGATCGGCTGGGACGGTGCTGCGCGTGGCATCCTGGTCGTCGCCGACACCGTCAAGCCCACGAGCGCCGAGGCGATCCGCGGGCTCAAGGAGATCGGCCTGACCCCGGTGCTGCTCACCGGTGACAACGAGGCCGTGGCCCGCCAGATCGCGTCCGAGGTCGGCATCGACGAGGTCATCGCCGAAGTGCTACCCAAGGACAAGGTCGACGTCGTCACCCGCCTCCAGGAAGAGGGCAAGATCGTCGCGATGGTCGGCGACGGCGTCAACGACGCCCCCGCGCTCGCGCAGGCCGACCTGGGCCTCGCGATGGGCACCGGCACGGACGTCGCGATCGAGGCCTCCGACATCACGCTCGTGCGCGGTGACCTGCGGGCCGCCGTCGACGCGATCCGCCTGTCCAGGAAGACCCTGTCGACGATCAAGACCAACCTGTTCTGGGCATTCGCTTACAACACCGCCGCGATCCCGGTCGCTGCGCTCGGCATGCTCAACCCCATGCTCGCAGGTGCGGCGATGGCGTTCTCCAGCGTCTTCGTCGTCGGCAACAGCCTCCGCCTGCGCGGGTTCACGAGCGTCGCCTCGAAGTGACGTACGAGAACCCACCCATCCACACGAATCCAATAACGAAGGAACACCAGAGAATGAGCAGCTGCTGCAGCACGAACGAGACCAACCCGGCCGTGGAGAACGGTGGACGCGAGAACCTTCTTGGCGGGGGCGCCGATGACATGACTACCTGCCCGGTCATGGTCGGCACCCCGGTCAGCAAGAAGACCGCCGAGGCCGCCGGCCTCTACCGCGACTTCGAGGATGAGCGCTACTACTTCTGCTGCGCTGGCTGTGGGCCCGCGTTCGATTCGGACCCAGCCAAGTACGCCGCCAACATGGCGTAATCCACCAGCGTGCGGGGTGCCGCGGCACCGCTGCGGCACCCCGCCACCTGATCGGAGCGAGCCGACATGACCACTACGACTCCCACCACCGAAACCCATCTCGACACCTGCCCCGCAGGAGGCGACGGCGACGCGTCCGTCCACGGATACATCAGCGATAAGACGAAGTACCGCAATCGCCTGCGCCGCCTGGAAGGCCAAATCCGCGGCATCGATCGGATGGTCGACGAGGACCGCTACTGCATCGACATCCTCACCCAGATCTCCGCAGTCACCAGGGCACTCGAAAACGTCGCCCTCGGCCTGCTCGACGATCACCTCAAGCATTGCGTCCTCGACGCCGCACTCGCCGGCGGACCAGTCAGCGAGCAGAGGCTCGGCGAGGCGTCCGAGGCCATCGCCCGCCTCGTGCGCTCCTGACGCCGGCGCATCAGTTCGATCACGACCAGCATCCAGGAGTTCTTCTATGACCCCACAGCACGTCCTCATCCTCGGATCGGGAGCAGCCGGGGCCGCAGCCGCCCGCACTCTCGCCTCACGCGACGATGTCCGGGTGACGCTGGTGACCCGCACCGGGGAGACGCCCTATACGCGGATGCTCATCAAGGGAATCGCGTTCGGTCAGACACCGCCGGAGATGATCAAGCTCCCGCTGCCTCAGATCGAGGTCATCGCCGACACCGTGCTTAAAGTCGATACCTCGGCGAAGCAGGCCCAGTTGACCTCCGGCGCACAAGTCTCCTACGACGCGCTCATCGTCGCGACCGGGAGCATGCCCCGCTCCCTGCCCGCTGACGTGTTCGGCGGCGACGACGCCGGACAAGGGCGGGTCACCGCTCTTCACTCCGTGGGGGATGCCCTGGGCATCCGAAAGCTGCTGACCGGACTGGGGCGACCGCGCGGGTAGCGATCTACGGCGGTGGAATCATCGCAGCCGAGACGGCCTCGTCTCTGCAAGCCGACGGACACATGGTCACGCTGGTCTCCCGCAGTTCAGTTCCCGGCGTCGGAGCGTTTGGGGCGCCCGTGGCTGAGCGCCTCGCCGCCGACCATGCCGCCAAGGTGCAGGCCCGATTCGGTCGCACTCTCCAGCATGTCGACGAAACAGAATCCGGTGTCACCATCACCCTCAACGACGGAAATCCCGTCGTGGCTGACTTCCTTCTCCTCGCGCTCGGCACGACGCCCGCAGCCCCGTCACCGTGGACGAACGGTATCGACGTCGACGATCACCTCCGCGCCGCGGCAGACCACGTCTACGCAGCCGGAGGCGTGGCCACGCACCACGACGAAGCACTGGACGCCTGGCGCATCGACCATTGGGAAGACGCCGCCGCACAGGGTGCGCATGCCGCGCGGGCCGCATTGCACGACCTCGGCGTTAGCGACGATCCGGGCGCCTACCTGCCACGCAGCCCTTACATGGCAATGGTCTACGGTCAGATGATCTCCGGAGTCGGGTACACAGCCGGCGCAGACGCCCACCTGGAAGCGGGTGAGGAGTTCATCGTCCGCCACGAGATCGACGGCATCGTCGTCGGCGTCACTGGCATCGACGCAGTCGGCACCGTCTACCAGTGGGGGCAGCAGCTCCACGGCGTGCGGGCATAGGCAATGGCGGGAGACTGTATTAGGCAGATCCCACGGTGGGGCTTCGTGCTCTCGCTGGCAGCGACCATTCTCATGATGGCCGCTGCCAGCGCGCCGTCCTTGTTCTATCCCCAGATCGCCGAACGGCTCGGACTCATCCCCGTCGCCACCACACTCGTGTTCGCGGTCTACACCTTCACCCTCCTGGCCGCGCTGCTCTACCTCGGACCACTCTCCGACCACGTCGGCCGACGTCCGGTCGTGGCCGCCGGTTCTTTGGCGCTGGCGCTGAGCGTGGCCATGTTCTGGTTCGCCGGTAGCCTCGCGGCGCTCCTGGTCGCCCGAGCCTTGCAAGGGCTCGCAGCGGGTCTGCTGATCCCGGCGCTGTCGGCGATGATGATCGACTTCGAGTCCCCGTCACATCGGAACATCGCAGCCCTGTGGAACACGATCGGCCCGATGATTGGCCTTGGGGCCGGGGCTCTCGGTGCTGCACTTCTCCTCGATCTCACCTCCGAACCGACAACTGCCGTCTTCGGGTCGCTCGTGCTTGCCTTCCTCATCGTGGCAACGGTCGTGTGGAGCACACCGGAACTGGTCCCGAAGACCCAGATACGACGTGGCGACCTCCGTCCGCGGTTCACCGTGCCACCGCACCTACGCCGCATGTTCACCGTCGGAGTGCCCGTGATCATCGCCGGGTGGGCGACCAACGGACTCTTCCTTGCGCTCGGAGCCGACCTCGTCGGCAGTGAGCTTGGGGGCTCCACGCACACCCAAGCTGGGATCGTCCTCTTCGCACTGGCGATCTCCGGAGTCACCGCCTCCTCCGTCCTACAGCGGCGTTCCGCCCGCACCATCAGCCTGTATGCGACCAGTGCCCTGGCGTTCGGCACCGCAGTGAGCATCGGCGCCCTCGCACTCGGTTCCTACCCAGCCTATGTCGCCTCGGTCGCGATCGTCGGTTCCGGGTTCGGCACAGCGTTCCTCGGGGTACTGCGCACACTCATGCCCCACACGGCATCGTCGGAACGCGCCGCCGTGATGGCTGTGATCTACACAGTTGCCTACCTGGCATTCGGCGTGCCCACCATCGTCGCCGGATTGCTCGTGCCGGTGCTCACCCTGTCGGGGACGATGACGATCCTCGGTGCGATCATCATCGCCCTCAGCCTCGTCGCCACCGTCCTGCGCCTGCGCATCCCGCACCCGGCCGCAGGCCCGGCAGAGGCTGACGACTTCCCCGAGCCTCCCACCGGCTCTCACCGCCGATCCGCACCCGACCGAGAGGAGCAGCCATGACCTACGTGATCGCGCTTCCCTGCGTGGACGTCAAGGACCGCGCCTGCATCGACGAATGTCCTGTCGACTGCATCTACGAGGGCGAACGCTCGCTCTACATCCACCCCGACGAATGCGTCGACTGCGGAGCCTGCGAACCGGTCTGCCCCGTCGAGGCCATCTACTACGAAGACGACCTGCCCGACGAATGGTCTGACTACTCCAAGGCCAACGTCGAGTTCTTCGACGAGTTGGGTTCTCCCGGAGGAGCCGCGAAGACCGGACCGACGGGCTTCGACCATCCCCTCATCGCCGCATTGCCCATCCAACACGAGCAGACCCTCTGAGAAGGGGTTTCCGATTGATCCATACCGACACAACACACAAGTCTTGACTAGTACCCCCTAGGGGTATAGGGTAGGCATATTGATGAAAGGAAATGACATGCAGAGGAGACTGCGAACAGGACTGGCAGCGGGAGCCCTCGGAGTGGCGCTCGTGCTCGCCGGTTGCGCCAGCGGAGCAGACGACAACCAGCAGACCGACCCCTCGGCTACTGAGGAGCATCAGGGCCACGGCGGCAACAACGCAGAAAGCGGTGATGAAGAGATGGAGCACCCGATGGACGGCGGACCGGCACCCGAGGGTATCGCCGAAGCCAGTGAGCCCACCTACCCTGTCGGTACCGAGGTGCAGCTCACGGCCGACCACATGGAAGGCATGGAAGGGGCTACAGCAACGATTTCCGGCGCATTCGACACGTACACGTACTCCGTGAACTACACGCCCGCAGGTGGCGGCGACCCCGTCACTGATCACAAGTGGGTCGTGCAGGAAGAAATTGAGGATGCCGGCGACGCGCGCCTGGCCGACGGCACAGAGGTGACTCTGCTCGCCGAGCACATGGAAGGCATGGAAGGCGTAAAGGCCATCATTGCTTCGTCCACCGATGAGACGGTCTACATGGTCGACTACGAGACGGACGGCATGAAGATGACGAACCACAAGTGGGTCGTCGAGAGCGAGATCCAACCAGCGTCCTGAGCCGACGTTCGCTTGCCCGGCCACCGGGTGAGCGGCAATCGGCCTGGCTCGATGACGGAGGAGAGGAATCATGACGGACCCGAACTCACAACAGCATCACGGTCACGAAACCGATACACCCGCCCACGGCGAGCATCACCACGGGTCTGTGTCCGCGCACGCCTCGGCGGATGCGCACGGCACGCGCGAGGGTCAGCACACCGGGCATCAGGGCCACGCCATGGACCACGGGCAGCACTCAGGCCACACGGGCCTCGACGAGCACGGCGGCCACGATGAGCATGCCCAGCACGGTGGGTACGGAGATCACAGCGGCCATGGCGGGCACGGGGACCACGTTGGCCAGTTCCGCCGACTGTTTTGGATCAACCTCGTCATCGCCATCCCCGCGGTCGCCCTCTCACCGATGTTCGCCATGCTGCTGGGCTACGAGGTCCCCGGCTGGGCGGGCTGGGTCGCCGCGGCACTGGGCACCGTCATGTACGTCTGGGGCGGCAGGCCCTTCCTCACCGGTGCCGTCAGCGAGTTGAAGTCCCGCAAGCCCGGGATGATGCTGCTCATCGCTCTGGCGATCACGGTGGCCTTCTTCGCTTCCTGGGCCGCCACGCTCGGGCTCGTCCATCATGAGCTCGAATTCTGGTGGGAACTGGCGCTGCTGATCGTAATCATGCTGCTGGGCCATTGGATCGAGATGCGCTCCCTGGCCCAGACCACCTCGGCGCTCGACTCGTTGGCGGCACTGCTGCCAGACGAGGCCGAGCGCGTCGAGGGCGAGAACGTCGTCAAGGTGGCCCCAGCCGACCTCGACGTGGGCGACGTGGTCCTCGTGCGCCCCGGCGGCAGCGTCCCGGCTGACGGAACCATCGTCGACGGCCGCGCCGAGATGGACGAGTCCATGATCACCGGCGAGTCCCGCCCGGTCTCTCGCGGCGAGGGCCAGACCGTCACCGCCGGCACCGTCGCCACCGACTCCGGCCTGCGGGTGGAGATCACCGCCACCGGTGACGACACCGCCCTGGCCGGCATCAACCGGCTCGTCGCCGAGGCGCAGAACTCATCCTCCCGCGCCCAGCGGATCGCCGACAAGGCCGCGGCCTGGCTGTTCTGGTTCGCTCTTGGCGCGGCGCTGGTCACTGCGGTCGTCTGGACGCTCATCGGCATGCCCGACGAGGCCGTCGTGCGCACCATCACCGTGCTCGTCATCGCCTGCCCCCACGCCCTCGGCCTGGCGATCCCGCTGGTCGTCTCCATCGCCACCGAGCGAGCCGCCCGCGGCGGCGTCCTAGTGAAGGACCGCCTGGCGCTGGAGTCCATGCGGCAGGTCGACGCGGTCCTGTTCGACAAGACCGGCACGCTGACCAAGGGCGAGCCCACCGTCACCGGCGTCGAGCCGACCGGCGAACTCGACGCCGACCAGGTCCTCGCCCTCGCTGCCTCGGCCGAGGCCGACAGCGAGCACCCGCTCGCCAAGGCCATCGTCACCGCCGCCAAGGACAAGGGTTTTGCCCTCCAGCAGGCCAGCGGCTTCTCATCCTCGCCCGCCGTCGGCGTCACTGCGACCGTCTCCGGCCAGGAGGTCCGCGTCGGCGGGCCCCGGCTGCTCGAGGAGACCGGTCAGCACGAGGTCGGCACGGCCGAGGCATGGCGCTCCGAGGGCGCGATCATTCTGCACGTTCTCCGCGGCGGCCAGGTGGTCGGCGGGCTGAGGCTCGCCGACGAGGTCCGGCCAGAATCCCGCTACGCCGTCGACGCCCTCCACGCCCTCGGCGTCGAGGTCGTCATGATCACCGGCGATGCCGAGGCGGTCGCGAACGAGGTCGGCAAGGAGCTCGGCATCGACCGCGTCTTCGCCGGCGTGCGCCCGGAGGACAAGTCCGCGAAGGTCTCCCAGCTGCAGGAAGAGGGCAAGAGGGTCGCGATGGTCGGCGACGGCGTCAACGACGCCCCGGCTCTGGCGCAGGCCGATGTCGGCATCGCGATCGGCGCTGGCACCGATGTCGCCATCGCCTCGGCCGGGGTGATCCTGGCCAGTTCCGACCCACGCAGCGTGCTCTCGATCATCCAGCTGTCGCGACGCGCATACGGCAAGATGAAGCAGAACCTGTGGTGGGCCGCCGGCTACAACCTTCTTTCGGTGCCGTTGGCGGCCGGTATCCTCGCACCGGTGGGACTCGTCCTGCCAATGTCGATCGGCGCGATCCTGATGTCAGCCTCCACCGTGGTTGTCGCGCTCAACGCCCAGCTGCTGCGGCGCATCGACCTTACACCCGAAGCTAGCACGCGTTCCGTCCTGGAGCGCCAGAAGTAAGGACATGCCCATGTCTGTCGATAACGATTCCCACCAGCACGGCTACATCAGCGACAAGGAGCGCTATCTCGGCCGCATGAAGCGCATCGAAGGACAGGCGCGTGGGATCGCGAAGATGATCGATGAGGAGAAGTACTGCATCGACATCCTCACCCAGGTCTCCGCCCTGACCCGTGCCCTCCAGGGGGTCGCGACTGGTCTGCTCGACGACCATCTCAAGCACTGCGTGCTTGATGCCGCCAAGCTCAGCGACGAGGCGGCCGTCGAGAAGATCCAGGAAGCCACCGACGCCATCAACCGGCTCGTTCGCTCCTGAACCCGGCCCCTGACCACCGCGTTCCAGGACACGGCGGGCACAAACCCTCAGGATGCCAGCGCGCTTGATCCTCGCCGACGCGCCGCCCGCCCGCGACGCGCTCACCTTCGCTCAGCGGGCCGCGCAGGCCGGTGCCCATGGCGTGCGCTTGCAGGCCGCAGCCGCGCTAACGCCCCGTGGCCCGCTCGACCGCACTCCTACGATCCTCGTCCTTCGCACGCTCCGCTCCGACCCCGAGCTGCAGTGCGACGTCACCGTCGACACCCTGACCGCGACCGCCGACCCCCTGACCCTGGCGCTGCCGGAGACCGCGCTGGCACCCGCCTGGACCAGCGTCGAACCCCCGCAACACGGGTGGAGACTTATTGCCGATGTGACCAGCCTGACGCTGATGCGCAGCGCCCGTGCCGGCATCGAGGCCGTCGCCCAAGCACTTCCCGACAAACCCGGCGACGATGTCGTCCGCAAGATCCGGGGCACGGTCTGGGGCACCCCGGACACGGCACTCGCATCGCTGCCACAAGGCGTTGCGTTCGCCGCCTACGTCTTCGGGTTCCTCAGCCGAGGAAACGGGGCCACGATCTCAACCGCCGGCCGTTGGACGCGGTTGACCCTCCCGACTGGACACGTGCTCCTGCGCGGACCCGTCGCCTCTGGCCTCACCCCGATCCGCCGCACCCGGCCACGCGTCTCCAAGTCCGTCACATCGATTGAATAACCCTTGATACCCTATAGGGGTATAGGGTAGTATTAATGACTATGAAAGAGGTTGAGCACGCGCACGCCACGTATGACACACCGCATCTGAATGCGGCGGTCGGAGTCTTCGCGTTGCTGGCGAATCTGGTGAGTGTGAAGATGATCCTCGCCATTCGCGACATCGAGGTCTCTGCCAATCATCTGGCGGACATCGTCGACCTTCCCGTCGACCAGACCTCCCACGAGCTTCACCGCCTGGAGTCGGCCGGGATCGTGAGTCGGCAGCGACGCGAGTCCCGCGACTTCTACCTATTGAACGGTGTGCATGCCGGGGCGCTGGCTGAGGCTGCGATCTTCCATGCCGAACATCAGCAGCAGGAACGCACTCGTGCAGGTTCTCCCACCTCGAACTTGCGACCGAACTGACAGAGGAGGCATCATGCCCCGTTTTTCCCGATTAACCCCTGAGACCGCAGTGGGGGCCTCACGAGACTTGCTCGGCGATCTCGTCGAGCGGCACGGCCAGGTCGGAGACATGGTCTCGACGATGGCGCACTCCCCGGCGGTGCTCGGCGGTTATCTCGACCTGAGCAAAGCCATGCGTCGCGCCAAGCTCGACCGTAAAGTCAGCGAGCTCGTTTCGATCGCCGTGCAGTCGAAGCAGGGATGCGGAATGTGCCTGGCCTCGCACATCAGCGCGGCACGATCGCTCGGGGTCAGCGATGACGAGATCGCACTCGCCCAGCAGGGTACGGCGATGACCAGCCCGGTCGCGGCGATGATCGCGCTCGGCCTCCAGGTCTACCGTGAGCCTACGTCGATCACCGACGAGCAGATTGACGAGCTTCGGGGATACGGGTACAGCGACCGTGAGATCTCTGATGTCGTCGGGGTCGTGTCGCTGAACATTCTCACCGGCGCCTTCAACCTGGTTGCTGGCCTCACGCCGGGCGACTGACTTCGCCGGCGACTTGGTGCCTTGGCCGAGAGGATAGGCAGCGGCCTGCAAAACCGTTTACACGGGTTCGAATCCCGTAGGCACCTCCACTTCCCGCTGAGCCCAATAGGACACACGTCGCAGGAGGCGAGTGATGGAGAGCCAGCACATCTCCAACGGGGACATGACACGCGCCGCGCGCATCCTCGTGAAGGTGAGCGCCCAATATATCGCCCGCGAAGCCAACGTGACCAAGGAAGAGTTGCGCGACTTCGAGAAGGGGCGACACGACTTGTCGGAGAAGAAGCAGGAGCGTGTGCGGGCCGCCCTCGAAGAATTGGGGGCAGAGTTTCTGCCTGACGGACCCAACGGCGGCTACGGCATCCGTCTGAAGTTCGGCCGTTCCAGGATCTACTCACTTGAACGTTGCGAGGGCGAGGGCGGGCCGCGGCTCACAACAGAGTCTGATCGTCGGACCCAGGCCCATGTGCCCTTCTCGGAACCGGATTCAAACCTGCCTTTTCACCTGGAAGATCGCACCACGGCCTCACTGCGCATCCTGGTGCCGTTGCGCCTGGGCCGGCTTTGGCCGTCACACCTTGCCTCTGTTCCAGGAATGGAAGCGCGGGCACGCTGAGCTCATCGAATACAGTCGCCCGACGGACCCGATCTGGGCGCTGCGCGACGGGGGCGATCGATGCCGCACTCATCCGCTCTTCTCCACCCAAACGTGCCATTGGTCCGGGTTTGGAGCGGTTACCGCTGTTCACCGAACGCCTGGTTGTATCGGTGACGAGCAGCGACTCCCGTGCCCGGCAGGAGTCGGTGACCCTAGCCGATCTCGCTGACGGGCCGGTGGCGGTCTGCGCGACCGCTCCGACGGCCACCGGGGAGCTGTGGAGTACGACTGCTCACATGCCGCGCACGATCTCGGTGGCGAACACGGGCGAGTGGTTAACCCGCATCGCTGTCGGCGACGCCATCGGCATCACTGCAGAGGCGACAACGCACAATCACCGCGCGCCGGAGGTGGTCTATCTGCCCATCGAGGATGCCCCACCGGTGACCGTGGCGCTGACCTGGCCAGGGCAGAGGAGGAGCCACCCGCAGGTGGGGGTCGTCGCCACCTGCGCACAGGACTACTTCACCCGACTCATCGACATCGGCTCCCCACCCCGCCTGCTCTCCACCGGGGCCGATGGTCAGCTGGCGTAGCTTCCCACTGCAGCTATGCGACCGACCATCCCCCAGGTAGCCCATCCTCGGGTGCGACGGGACCCCTGAGCTTCATTCCGCGTCGGAGCGACATATCACACTCGACAATATCGCTCTAGAGCGATATGATCGGCTTATGGCGATGATTCAAGAGAAGGGGGCAACCCTCGACGAAGTGGCGACGGTAGCGTACGCCCACCTGTTCCAGGCATTTGCGGAGCCGACGAGGTTAGCGATCGTGCAGCACCTCGCCTCCGGGGAGCACCGGGTCCGGGACCTGGTCGAGCACATGGGCCTGGCCCAGTCCACGGTGAGCAAGCATGTCGGCTTCCTCGTCGAGTGCGGCCTGGCGACGATGCGCCCGGAAGGGCGCTCCACCTGGTACTCGCTGGCACAGTCCGAGCTCCTGCGTACCCTCATCGCCGCTGCCGAACGCCTCCTCGATGCCACCGGCACGCAGGCCCTGCTCTGCACGCACCTGCGACTCCCACATACCCACCACGCGTCAGATACGGACAAGAAGTAGACATGGGCGCAGGACACAATCACGGCCCCGCCGCCAGCGAGACCGGTCACCCCGGAGATTTCCGCAAGAAACTCTGGATCGCATTCTCGATCACCGCGACGATCGTCGTTGCCCAGGCCATGGGCTCGGTCATCACCGGCAGCCTCGCATTGCTGACCGACACCGCCCATGCCATTACCGATGCGTCCGGCCTGCTGGTCGCACTGATCGCCGCGACGCTGATGCTCAAGCCCGCCAACTCCAAGCGCACCTGGGGGTTCCGGCGTATTGAAGTGATCGCAGCCCTCGGACAGTCGGCACTGCTGCTGGCGGTGGGCACCTACGCCGCCATCGAAGGCATCCGGCGACTGTTCGAGCCGCCGGAGGTGCCCGCAAGCGAACTGCTGATATTCGGCATCATCGGCCTGGTCGCGAACATCATCGCCATCACCATCCTCGCCTCCAGCCGCGGCTCGAACTTCAACATGCGTGCCGCGTTCCTCGAAGTTCTCAATGATGCCCTCGGGTCGCTCGGAGTGATCATCGCGGCGATCGTCATCGCCACGACCGGGTTCATGCAGGCCGATGCCATCGCCGGACTGCTTATCGCCGCATTGATCGTGCCTCGCGCGTTCAAGCTCATGCGCGAGACCACTGGCGTCCTTATGGAGTTCACTCCCAAGGGCCTCGACCTCGACAAGGTGCGTTCGCACATCCTCGAACTTGACCATGTCAAAGATGTCCATGACCTGCACGCCTCCACTGTGGCGACCGGCCTGCCGATCCTGACCGCCCACGTCGTCGTCGAGGACGAGTGTTTCACCGACGGTCGTGCCGCGCAGACGCTCCACGAGATCAAAGATTGCGTCGCAGGACACTTCGAGGTCTCCATCCATCACTCGACCTTCCAGATCGAGACCGAGCACATTGCCGAACATGAACCGGAAATCAGCAAGCACGACTGAACGCAGTGCCCCTCCCGGGCTCGTTCCGGGCGGGGGCGCTTCCGCGTCACGCAGGTAGGCACTACCCCTATGGGGTAGTAAGGCCAATTGGCACCACGGGCAGACACGGGAAGGAATCCCATGAAAAACTTCAGGCCATTCCCGAAGTACGGCGGAACGAAAACCGCTGCAATCACCGTCGTGGTCGGTGCTTTCCTGCTCACCGGATGCACGGCCGCCAACGACTCATCCTCAGCCTCCCGGCACTAACGATCAGCTGTCACCAGTTCCTGCTTCACGCCCGCCAGCTGTTTCTCAACTGCTGACCTTTGCCTCGCAGCACGCTTCAGCACAGATTCGCAAGGCTGCACGCGAGAGCATCCCCGACTGATAGCCCGCCGTCGACCACGAGAGGTGACTCCTCTGCACCCGGTGCCTGAGGCGGAAGTCGAGCGGCAGGTGGCACGGCCTCAGAATCGCCTTCCCGGCATGAGCGCACTGTCAGGCGCGCGCTGGGACATGTCCGCGACGCAGCGGTCAGGGTGGTCGGCTAGATGTACTGACCCTGGGCGTTGATGACTCTCTCGGCGGCCGAGGGGTACATTTCACAGACCCCGCTGAAGGTTTTGCTCCGAGAAGGGTTCACCGCGTGTCGTGTGAAATCTTCGCTGCATCTCTACAACAGCACAGGAAAAGGCACTCTCACCGCCGGACTTCCCTGGCTGAATCAAGGAACTCCCGACAGCATGCTCACCGCCCTATCGTGGGCCCATGGGAGAAGTCGTGTACCTCGCGGATAGAGCGGACCAGCACCGGCAGCTGCTGTGGCGGGAAGCGATCGGCCATGTCGTTCGGCAGGAGCGGCACACGCGACGAGAGCGGCTCACAGACGTGGGCGAGCGGGCCGGTATCGCTCCGCAGTACCTCTCGGAACTCGAGCGCGGCCTCAAAGATCCGTCCTCCGAGGTGCTTCACGCGGTCTCTGACGCCCTCGAAACTCCTGTCCACGAGATTGCCCGCCGCGCTGCGTCCGTACTCGACGGGACGGCCTGCCTCGGCCCCACGGTCCTGGCAATCGCAGCCTGACGCCGCTCACAGCGGATCAGCCCCACGTCGATGTGTCCGCCAGACACACTGAAGACATGCAGATCCTCCTTCTCGGCGGTACCGGCTTCCTCGGCCGTGAGCTCGCCCGCGCCGCACTCGACGGCGGCCACGCCGTGACCTGTCTCGCCCGCGGGTCCGCTCCCGCCGCATCCGGTGCCAACTTCGTCCGCGCCGATCGGGACGACCCCGATGCCCTCGCTCCCGTCGTCACCCAGGCGTGGGACGCCGTCGTCGATCTGACTTCCCACCCGGCCCACGCCCACGACGCCGTGCACCAGCTCACCGCCCGCCATCGCCTTCTCGTGTCCACCACCAGCGTGTACGCCGCGTTCGACACCCCAGACCAGGCCGAGGACGCTCCCCTGGCCCCGCCCGCGGACGTCGACCTGATGACCGAGATGAGCCAGTACCCCGGGGCCAAGCGCCGCTGCGAGGAGATCTACCGCGCTGCCACGGGTCCCGTGACGGTGATCCGCCCCGGGCTGATCGGCGGAGCCGGCGACGACACCGGACGGTCCGGCTACTACCCCTGGCGGTTCGCGCACCCGACCGGTACCGACGTGCTGGTGCCCGATGCGACGTTCCCCGTCTCCGTCATCGACGTGGCAGACCTGGCCGCGTGGATTCTGCATTGCATGGAACACACGGTCACCGGCACGTTCAACGCCGCCGGTCAGACCCACACCTTGGCAGACCTGTACCGGGCGAGCATCGAGGTCACCGGGTCCACCGCCCAGCCGCGCGTGATCCCCGACGACGTCCTGCTGGCCCGGGGCATCGCCCCGTGGGCCGGGCCGAACTCGCTGCCCCTCTGGATCCCGGTGCCGGGGTTCCGTCACGTCGGCAGCGTCGACTCCTCCGCCGCCCTCGCCCACGGGCTGGTCCGCCGCCCGCTGGCCGAGACCCTCGCAGCCGCCCTGGCCACCGAGGAGGAACGCACGACGGAACGCCCCGTGGGGCTGACGGATGCGGAGGAGAGCGCCCTGCGCGCCGCGTGCAGTCCTCGTTGCATCGAGACGTCTGGACCGGATCGGAGTCAGTAGTTCCCTGCGATGGCAGGATGGTGCCATGCCGGACGCCGTCTTCGACCACCCCCGATTGGCCGCCGTCTACGACGTCCTCGGATCACTGGATCGCCCCGACCTGGACGAGTACACGGACATCGTGCGGGACGAGTTCCCTGCCTCGACGGTCCTCGACATCGGATGCGGCACCGGCGCCTTCGCCCTGCGGCTGGCGAAGCACGGCATCGACGTCGTCGGGTCGACCCCGCGGCGGCTTCCATCGACGTGGCGCGGGCGAAGTCGGGCGCGGAGGCTGTGACGTGGGTCGTGGGAGTGGCCGAGGACGCGCCACCGTCGCAGGTGGATGCAGTCACGATGACGGCGAATGTCGCTCAGGTGTTCCTCGACGACTCCGCGTGGGACGCCACGCTCCAGGCCGCCCATATCCGGCTCCGGCCCGGCGGGGTGCTGGTCTTCGAGGCCCGTCGACCCGAGGACAGGGCCTGGGAGCGCTGGACGAAGGCGGCCACCCACCGCCTCGTCACGGTGCCGGGCGCAGGCGAGGTCGAGACATGGACGCAGACGACCCGCATCGACGGGGAGCTGGTGACGTTCGACTCTCCGACCGTGTTCCGCGCCGACGGCCAGCGGCTGGAGTCGACCTCCACACTGCGCTTCCGAACCCGCCGTGCGATCGAGGCTGCACTGGTCGCCGCCGGATTCGATCTGGTCGACGTGCGCGACCTGGCGTATGCACCCGGGCGGGCTTGGCTTTACATCGCCCGCCGGCCCGATGACTCCCCCCGGCCATGATGGCCGCACGCGACGGCACGCCATCGGATCATTCGTCGGCCGCGCACTGGCTGCTCACGCACACCCCTGTGCTGGTCGTGCCAGAGCTCTCCCGCCGAGGAGTGCCCCGGCTTGTGGGGTGGTCCGGGGCGACGATGACCTCGCTGCACCCCCGAGGTCCCGAGCAGTGGCTCACAGCTGGCTTGACGGTGCTCCCCGAGATCCGCCGAGCCGGTATCGGCCGACGCCTCCTGCAGGCCGTGATCGAGGCCGTCGAGACACTCGACGTCCGCTCCCTTGACAGCGTGGTGAACGCCCGCATACATGAAGGGGCGCTCCTGTGAGAACCCAGCCGGAAGCTGACGGCCCAGCAGCCCAGACGACGACTCCTCCCTGGCACTGGCCAGCCCCCACCACGGGCAGCCCCGCCTGGACACGCCTGGCCCAATGGACCGCGGACGGACACCATCTGCTCCACGGCTCCGGGACCGCCGGCCTGGGTCGCCTTGAGCCCCGCGCCCCGCTGGACCACAGCCCGGACGAGTACTCCAAGCGCACCGCGGTGTTCGCCACCGAGGACCTAACCTGGGCCATCGCCTACGCCGTACGCGCGTCTGACTGCCGCAGTTTCTCAACGCCTGCTTCTACCCTGGCGACCGGCCGGGCACGCCCGCGCAAAGACGACTGTTCTTCTCCTATGGCCGCCGGACCGACGGGACCGTGCCGGTGTCTCCCGGGGTGGTCTACGTCGTGAAGGCGAGGTTCTTCGAGCGCCAGCCGCCGGCGTGGGATGTCGACCTGGGACAGGTGATCACCGAGTGCCAGTGGACGAGCCGGGACACAGTAGACGTCGTCGCGGCGGTCCGCGTCACTCCGGCTGATCTGCACGGGCCCATTCCAACCCACGATTCGGCCGAGGTCAGTGCACGGATGACCCAGTGAATCGCTCCGGGTCTGGTGGAGGCTCTGATCCAACGGAAGGATGCAGAGCATGCCCGCACCACGGAAGTACCCCGACGAGCTCCGCGAACGCGCCACGCGGATGACGCTGGAAGCCCGTCAAGACCCCGCCACGAGGACCGGAGCATTCCGCCGCGTAGGAGAACAGCTCGGGATCAATCCCGAGACGCTGCGCAACTGGGTCCGCCAAGCCGAGATCGACCACGGCCACCGCCCCGGAATTACGACCAGCGAAGCCGCCCGGGTGGCCGAGCTGGAGAAGGAGAACCGTGAACTACGGCGGGCGAACGCGATCCTGCGCTCGGCGTCGGCTTTCTTCGCGGCGGAGCTCGACCGCCCACAGCGCTGATCGTGGACTACATCGACGAACACAAGCACGAGTTCGGTGTCGAGCCGATCTGCGCCACGCTGTCCGCGGCAGGCACACAGATCGCACCGAGCACGTACTACGCGGCCAAGACGCGCCCTCCTTCAGTGCGTAGCCTGCGCGATGAGCAGGTGCTCGTGGAAATCCGGCGGGTGCATGAGGCCAACTACGGGGTCTACGGGGCCCGGAAGGTCCACGCGCAACTGCGGAGGGAGGGCCTGCAGGTGGCCAGGTGCACGGTGGAGCGGCTCATGCGAGCCGCAGGCCTGCGCGGGATCAGCCGCGCGAAGGGACCGAGGACCACGGTCCCAGGCCCCGGCCCGGATGAGCGTCAAGACCTGGTCCAGCGAGACTTCACCGCGGCGGCTCCGAACCAGCTGTGGGTCGCTGACATCACCTACTGCCGCACTTTCAGCGGATGGGTGTACGCCGCGTTCATCATCGACGTGTTCTCCCGACGGGTGCTGGGCTGGCAGCTGTCGAAGTCGCTGCGCACGGACCTGGCCCTGGACGCGTTGGAGATGGCGTTCTGGACGCGTCAGCGCGCAGGCCAAGACGTGGCCGGGCTACGGCATCACAGCGATAAAGGAATCCAGGGTGGATTCAATCGGTCGTCGCAACACCCTCTCGGAATCACTGGAGGTATGGGCGATGGCCAGCAAGGACTGGGCGAGGAAGATCAGTGACGTGCCCGAGGGGACACGTCGGCAGTGG
>NZ_JBNFOB010000004.1:0-34122 GCF_057364565.1 Micrococcus sp. LASM2_SD2
CCGGCCGTCGCCGCCTGGTGCGTCGGCGACGGCATCGCCGTGGCGTGGACCGGCGAGGGGGAGGGGGTCGACGTCGGCGAGGACGGCACGCCACGACCCCTGAGTCCACCGGAGCTGAGCACCGTCTCCCTGGCCCTGACCGCGGAGGGGTCGGTCTGGAACGGCGCCCCCCGCAGGGACGGCGTCCCCACCCCGTCCGCCGTGCACACCCCGTGGCCCCTGCCTCCGGACGACGACGAGGCGTCGATCCGCTCCTGGCTGGGCCTGTGGCATCGGGTGCTCACGGGCCGGGTGCGACTCGGGCTTCTCAACCGGCGCCAGGCCGCGGCGCCCCTGGCCCTGCCGCTGTGGCGCGACCGGCTCCTGGGGATGGCCGCGGTCGGGCACGGGCCCGACGACCCCGAGGACGCCTGCCCGGTGGACCTGTTCTTCGCCGCGGGGCCGCAGCCTCCGCGCTGGGACCTCCTCGACGTCCTCCACGACGAGCTGCGGGCCCTCGTGCCGGACCTCCCTGTGGAGCAGGCGGCCAACGCCCTGGCGGTGGTGGGCTGGATCGCCTGGGCCCGTGGGCAGGGCTCACGCGCGGGCGCTCACCTGGAGGAGGCCTGGCGGCTCTTCCCCGGACACGGGCTCACGTCACTGCTGCTGCGCCTCGTGGAGGGTGGCCGCATCTCCGGGTGGGCGGCGGACCCGCACACGGCCTGGCGACCCGCCCGGTGAGGGCGGGGGTGCGCGGCCTGCCGCGTGGCATAATCGGGCCTCACGGCAGGCCGTGGAGATTTCCCGCTCACCGCGGGAATACATCGACAGTCGGCCGTGTTGTGCGAACCAAAGACCCTGGAGTCCGATCAGTCACCGGCGGTCACGCCCTGAGGCGTGTCAGCCGGCACGGACTTGACAGGGTCACGTGCATGTCGGGTCCCGGCGGTCCTCCTCGCCGGCCCCGGACACGGTGTGCGCGCACCTGAAGACACCCGCGGAACGGCCGCGGACCAACGGAAAGGCCACGAGTGACCCCGACGTCGACCACCAGCGACAAGCAGGACGGTCCGGAGACCACCTCGACCTCCGCCGCGAAGAAGACCACGGCGCGCAAGACGACCGCCGCGAAGAAGTCCGGCGCCTCGACGGCCTCCACGTCCACCGCCGCCAAGAAGACGACCGCGAAGAAGGCCGGCGCCACGTCGACCTCCGCGACGGCCAAGAAGTCGTCGACGTCCTCGACGTCCGGTGCGGTCAAGGGCGGCACGGCCAAGACCGCGGCGAAGAAGACCTCGACCGCGACGAAGTCGGCCTCCGCGACGAAGGCCGACGGGGCTGACGCCACGGGGACGAAGGCCACCGGCAACGCCACCAGGAAGTCGACCTCCACGGCTGCGAAGAAGGCGGCGACCGGCACGGCCAAGAAGTCCACGGGCACCGCCGCCAAGAAGACGACCGACACGGCCAAGAAGACGACCGGCACGGCCAAGAAGACGGCGACCCGCAAGCCGGCGGCGAAGAAGACGACCGACACGGCCTCGGCCAAGGTGGCCGCCGAGCTCGAGGACCTGCGGCCCACCGCACCGGACGCCGTCGACGAGGTCGAGCCGGAGGAGGAGCAGTCCGAGGAGTCGGCCGCCAAGGAGCAGGCCGGGGTCAAGGGGGACAAGAAGGGCGAGGACGCCGGCTCCTCCGGCGGCTTCGTCGTGGACAACTCCGAGGACGACGCCCCGGTCCAGCAGGTCGTCGTCGCCGGCGCCACCGCGGACCCGGTCAAGGACTACCTGAAGCAGATCGGCAAGGTCGCCCTGCTGAACGCGGAGCAGGAGGTGGACCTCGCCATGCGCATCGAGGCCGGCCTCTACGCCGAGCACAAGATGAAGGACGACCCGATCGATGACTACCGCGAGCGCCGCGACATGCAGCTCATCATCGCGGACGGCGTCGGGCGAAGAACCACCTGCTCGAGGCGAACCTGCGCCTCGTCGTCTCCCTGGCCAAGCGCTACACGGGCCGCGGCATGCTGTTCCTGGACCTGATCCAGGAGGGCAACCTCGGCCTGATCCGCGCCGTGGAGAAGTTCGACTACACCAAGGGCTTCAAGTTCTCCACCTACGCCACCTGGTGGATCCGCCAGGCCATCACCCGCGCGATGGCGGACCAGGCCCGCACCATCCGCATCCCGGTGCACATGGTCGAGGTCATCAACAAGCTCGCCCGCGTGCAGCGCCAGATGCTCCAGGACCTGGGCCGCGAGCCGACCCCGGAGGAGCTGGCCAAGGAGCTGGACATGACCCCGGAGAAGGTCGTGGAGGTGCAGAAGTACGGCCGCGAGCCCATCTCCCTGCACACCCCGCTCGGCGAGGACGGCGACTCCGAGTTCGGCGACCTCATCGAGGACTCCGAGGCCGTCGTGCCCTCGGACGCCGTCTCCTTCACCCTGCTGCAGGAGCAGCTGCACTCGGTGCTGGACACCCTGTCCGAGCGAGAGGCCGGCGTCGTGGCCATGCGCTTCGGCCTCACCGACGGCCAGCCGAAGACCCTGGACGAGATCGGCAAGGTCTATGGCGTGACCCGTGAACGCATCCGCCAGATCGAGTCCAAGACCATGTCGAAGCTGCGCCACCCGTCGCGCTCCCAGGTGCTCCGGGACTACCTGGACTGAACCAGCCGCACCACACGCCCCCGCCCGGCCCGACCGGACGGGGGCGTCGTCGCACCCCGTCCGTCCTGGTCCCCACACCCCATCCGTCCGGTCTCCCCGCACCGACGGGGACCCCTGTCCGAGAGGATCACCGATGCCAGACACCCCGCTGCACGGTCCGTGTCCGGACGTCGTTCTTCCCGCCTCCGCCCAGCCGCGCCCGCCACTGTCCGTGCGTCTGCTCACGGAGGCCGACTGGGAGTCCTACCGGGCGCTGCGGCTGGAGATGCTGGCCGACGCCCCGGACTTCTTCTGGGCCACGCTCGCCGATGTGGCCGCCTACACGGAGTCCACCTGGCGGGAGCGCGCCGCCGGGCCGCAGACCCACCTGCAGGCGCTGCGGGACGGAGAGCCCGTCGGCGCCCTGAGCATCGACTGGATCGGCTACACCGAGGACATGCGGCTGGACGAGGACACCGTGAACATCGTGTCCGTGTACGTCCGGCCCGGCCATCGCGGCCTGGGCGTGGTGGACGCCCTGCTCTTCGCGGCGGACGAGGTCATGCGGGCGGCGGGCCGCCGTCGTCAGCTGCTGGAGACCCCCGAGGACAACGTCCGCGGGCGCCGCGCCTACGAGCGGCTCGGCTTCGTGGAGACCGGTCACCGTGCCGAGGACCCGCGGCGTCCGCACCTGCAGGAGATCGAGTACGCACGCACCGTCCCGCCGCGCTGAGAGGTAGACCGCAGACGCAAAGCGGGCCGGGACTCCCGTCGGAGTCCCGGCCCTCAGCGCGTGCGGTCCTGCGGAGGCCGCTCAGTCCTCCGGGGTCGGCCGCGCGGTCAGCTCGTGGGTCTGGTCCTGCCACACGGAGGTCTGCGGACGCAGCGCATCCTCCACGTCACGCGCGTGGTGGCCGCAGAAGAGCAGCTCTCCACCGGTGGTGAGGACGGCGCGCACGTAGGCCTGCGCACCGCAGCGGTCGCAGCGGTCGGTGGCGTTCAGCGAGGCCGGTTCGGCCACAGCGGTCGTGGACATGGCGTCCTCCTTCGGTCTTCGGTGTCCGGCAGCGGGCGGCGGGACCGTCTCGGCGCTCCCGCGGGCGTGCCCGCTCCATCCATCAGAACCACCACTATGGCAGGTCTGTTCCCCGGTGGGCGCCCATGTCCGCGGTGTTTCGCCGCCCGCGTAGCGCACGGCCGACGTACCCTGGAAGACGCCCTCGATCCGCAGGAAAGGCCAGATCCCGCTGTGAGCCGCTCGTCCGAGTACAACGCCCGCCACCTCTCCGTCCTGGAGGGGCTCGAGGCCGTGCGCAAGCGCCCCGGCATGTACATCGGCTCCACCGACTCCCGCGGACTGATGCACTGCCTTTGGGAGATCATCGACAACTCGGTGGACGAGGCCCTGGCCGGCTACGGATCCTCGATCGAGATCACCCTCCACCCGGACGGCTCCGTGGAGGTCGAGGACTCCGGCCGCGGCATCCCGGTGGACGTCGAGCCGCGCACCGGCCTGTCCGGCGTCGAGGTGGTCTTCACCAAGCTGCACGCCGGCGGCAAGTTCGGCGGCGGCTCCTATGCGGCCTCGGGCGGCCTGCACGGTGTCGGCGCCTCGGTGGTCAACGCCCTGTCCTCCCGCCTGGACGTCCACGTCTCCCGCGGGGGCAAGGTGCACCGCATGTCCTTCCGCCGCGGTGTGCCCGGCACCTTCCAGGACGGCTCGCGCCCCACCCCGGAGGCGCCGTTCACCGAGAGCACGGAGGTCACTCCGGTCGAGGTCGTCGGCAAGGCCAAGCGCGGGGTCACCGGCACCCGCGTCCGCTACTGGGCGGACGAGCAGGTCTTCACCCCAGACGCCAAGTTCTCCGTCGAGGACCTGCAGGCCCGTGCCCGTCAGACGGCCTACCTGATCCCGGGCCTGCGCATCGCGGTCAAGGACCTGCGCCGGCTCACGGGCACGGCGGGGGAGACCGGCCCGCACGAGGAGGTCTTCCAGTACGACGGTGGCATCGCCGAGTTCGCCGAGCACCTCACCCCGGCCTCACCCGTCACGGACGTCTGGCGCCTGCAGGGGTCGGGCAGGTTCTCCGAGCGCGTGCCGGTGCTCGGCTCGGACGGCCGCACCCAGATGAAGGACGTGGAACGCGCCTGCGAGGTGGACGTGGCCCTGCGCTGGGACGTGGGCTACGAGACCACGTTCCGCTCGTTCGTGAACATCATCGCCACCCCGAAGGGCGGCACCCACCAGTCCGGCTTCGAGGCCGCGCTGGTGAAGACCTTTCGGGACCAGGTCGCCGCCAACGCCCGCAGACTCAAGGCCGGCAACGACAAGCTGGAGAAGGACGACGTCCTCGCCGGCCTCACCGCCGTGCTCACCGTGCGCCTGGCCGAGCCGCAGTTCGAGGGGCAGACGAAGGAGGTGCTCGGCACGCCGGCCGTGCGCCGCATCGTCAACAACGTCGTCTCGAAGGAGCTCGGCGCCCTGCTGAAGTCCGGCGCCCGCGCCCAGAAGCAACAGTCCACCGCGGTGCTGGAGAAGGTCGTGGCGGAGATGAAGTCCCGCATCTCCGCTCGCACCCACAAGGAGAACCAGCGCCGCAAGAACGCGCTCGAGTCCTCCTCCATGCCGTCCAAGCTCGCGGACTGCCGCACCAACGACGTCGCCTCCTCCGAGCTGTTCATCGTCGAGGGCGACTCGGCGCTCGGCACCGCGAAGCTCGCCCGATCCTCGGACTTCCAGGCGCTGCTGCCGATCCGCGGCAAGATCCTCAACGTCCAGAAGGCGTCGGTGGGGGACATGCTGTCCAACGCCGAGTGCTCCGCGCTGATCCAGGTGGTCGGCGGCGGCGCCGGGCGGTCCTTCGACCTGGACGCCGCGCGCTACGGCAAGGTCATCCTCATGACGGACGCCGACGTGGACGGCGCCCACATCCGCACCCTGCTGCTCACGCTGTTCTTCCGCTACATGCGCCCGCTCGTGGAGGCCGGCCGCGTCTACGCCGCCGTGCCGCCGCTGCACCGGGTGGAGATCGTGGCGCGCGGCAAGAAGGAGCGGGAGGTGGTCTACACGTACTCGGAGAAGGAGCTCACGCAGCTGCTCGCACGTGTCGAGTCCGAGGGCCGGTCCTACAAGGAGCCGATCCAGCGCTACAAGGGCCTGGGCGAGATGGACGCGGACCAGCTGGCGGAGACCACCATGGACCCGCGTCATCGCATGCTCCGGCGTGTGCGCATCAGCGAGTTCGAGGCCGCCGAGCGGGTCTTCGACCTGCTCATGGGCTCCTCGGTGGCTCCGCGCAAGGAGTTCATCGTCTCGAATGCGGACGAGCTGGACGCCGAGCGCATCGACGCCTGATCGGCCTCGGCGCCCAACCGTACCGGCGCCTGCGCCGGTGTCTGCTCCGCGCCGACTCCGCCCCGCCCTCCCTGGACGCCCCCTGGCCTTGCTATGGTCGAGCCATGGACACCGTGAGCCAGGACACAGCTCGACCCGCCGACGTCCCCTTCACAGGGCGGCCCGAGGCCGGCCGCGCCGCCGTCGCCGAGCTCCTGGACGACCTGTCCCTATGACCCCCGCGGAGGACTCATGACCGAGACGCCCCTGACGCCCGAGGCCAGCGTGATCGTCCCCAGCCGGGGCGGCGCCCAGCGGCTGCCGCGCCTGATCGGCGCCCTCGCCGCGCAGGAGGACGCCCCGTCGTTCGAGGCCCACGTGGTCGTGGACGGGGATGTGGACGGGTCGGAAGCGGTGCTCGCCCAGGTGGCCGCGGAGTATCCGGGGCTGGACCTGAGCTGGACCGTCTTCGGCGAGAACCGCGGCCGGGTCGCCGCGCTCAACGCAGGTGCCGACGCGACGTCCGGTCGCATCCTCATCCGCGCCGACGACGACCTGGAACCCGGACCCCACTACATCCGGGACCACGTGGCCGCGCACTCGGGCGGGCCACGCGGCGTGATCGGATTGACGGCCAACGTCCTCCCAGACTCCGCCTACCAGCGCGTCTACGGTGATGCCCAGGACGAAGCGCACCGTCGCCACGCCTACGCCCTGCCTGCAGAGCAGCAGTGGCGGCACTGGGCCGGCAACGTGTCCGTCCCCCGCACCCTCCACGAGGAGCTCGGCGGCTACGACCCCGACTACCGCCGCTATGGCTGGGAAGATGTGGACTTCGGCTACCGGCTCCATGCCGCCGGGTACCCGGTGGAAATCCGGCCGGAGTTGGAGACCCGTCACCACGCAGCAGCGGTCACCACCTACACCAAGGCGCACCGGGCTCTGCATTCGGGGTCCGCCCGGCAGATCTTCATCGCCAAGCACGGGGCGGACGCACTCGGCGGGGACCGGGCCCCGGGCGGGCCGTGGGGCGCCGCTGTGCGAGCGGTGGCTGCTCTGAGCACGGAGCGCACGATCCAGTACAGCTCCGCCGTCGTCGAGCGTGCCGCTGCCGTGTTGCCAGCCCCGATCGCACGAAAGCTGATCGCGTTGCAGGTCGAAGCCGCCGCGGAGACCGGACGCACCCGCCCGGGGCGTGCCCGCCGGCAGTTCTGAGGGGAGCACCATGACTGACACGACGCGCGGCCAGATCGCCATCGCCCACGACTACCTCACCCAGAAGGGCGGGGCGGAACGGGTGGTGCTTGCCCTGCACCGGATGTGGCCGGACGCGCCCATCTACACGACGTTCTACGACCCCGAGGGGACCTTCCCGGAGTTCAAGGACGCGCGCATCATCACCTCACCCCTCAACCGGGTGGGGCTGCTGCGGAAGGACCCGCGGCGGGCACTGCCGCTGCTGCCCTTGGCCTCCTCGCTGATGCACGTCAAGGAGCCGATCGCCGTCATCTCGACGTCCGGCTGGGCGCATGGATTCCGCTACGACGGCGCCACGCTCGTCTACTGCCACACCCCGGCGCGCTGGGTGTATCTGCTGGACGACTACCTGGGCGAGGGAGGCCGGAACAGCATCAAGGGCCGGGTCGCCCGCGTGCTGCGCCCGGGCCTGCGCAGGTGGGATCGCGCGGCCGTCCGGCGTCGATCACGCTATGTGGCCAACTCCACGGTGGTGAAGGAACGGATCGAAGAGGTCTACGGGCTCGACGGCGTGGACCTCGTGTTCCCGCCGCACTCCGTGAGCACGGATGGCCCGCAGGAGCCGATCCCCGGAGCCGAGCGGCTGGCGGAGGACGGTTTCCTGCTGTCGGTCGCGCGGCTCATGCCGTACAAGCACGTGGATGTGGCGATCGCGGCCGCGGCGCGCGCGGGGCGGCCGCTCGTGGTGATCGGCAAGGGCCCGGAGGAGGCCCGGCTGCGTGCGATGGCGGGGGAGGACGTGGTGTTCGGCCAGGACCTCACCGACGCGCAGCTGCGCTGGGCGTATGCGCACGCGACGGCACTGATCGCCGCGAGCCACGAGGACTTCGGCATCACGCCGCTCGAGGCGAGCGCGTGGGGCGTGCCCACCGTGGCGCTGCGCGCCGGCGGCTACCTGGACACCATCGTGGAAGGAATCAACGGGGTGTTCGTGGACGAGCCGACGGTGGAGGCGGTGGCCGGCGGGGTGCGTCGCGCCCTGGAGGCCCGCTGGGACCGGGACGCTATGCAGGCGCACGCCGAGCGGTTCTCCGAGGAGCAGTTCGGGCGGCGGATCCGTGGCCTGTTGGGCGAGGTGGCACACCCGTAAGCGGGGGACGGCCCGGACCCGGGGCGGGCCGTACGAACGCGAAGTACGGGCCCAGGGTCTAGCTGGTATTGGCCTCTGCGGTCCTCAACGGATTGCTGGTCGTGGCCCTCCTGTGGGTCGTGGGGCAAGTGGGCATTCGCACCTTGGCCCAGGAAGCAGGCATCGTCGAGCCTCGCCGTCCGGCGTATGACATGTAGGCGGCAGGGCAGTTCGATGGGCTCCCAGGCGCTGCTGGGGACGAGTGGTGGGATCCGACCGAGGCCCTTTCCTCACCGGGCATGCTCCGTCGTGACGGAGTCCACCTCACCGGACGCGGCTATGAAGCGATGCTGGAGCGAATCGCCACTCTCACGGACGTGTCCCGTTCGCTGGCGTCCGGCCCCTGACGCAGACGGTCGTACTTCGACGCGGCGCATGCCGGGTGCGTTGGAGTGGGTGCCGCCCGTGCGCGGATGCGTACGTGGTAGTTGATACGGCTATCGCTCACGATGCCGCGGCCGCCGCGCGGGGCGGGCGTGGGGGACGGCGGCGATGTCCCGCGCGTTGAGGAGATCGAGCCACATGTCCGCGACGATCGAAGGCTCGAAGTCCGAGCCGACGCGCCCGCAGGCCTCGACGAGCCCGGCGAGCCGGTCCGGGCTGTCCAGGAGGGCCCGGAGGGCCTCCGCCATCTCGGCGGGCTCGGCGCTCGGCAGGGCGAGCCCGCACCGGTCCAGGAGCTCGGCGAGCCCGGCCGAGACGGGGCGCCCCGCCGTCGGGACGCCACAACGCAGCGCCTCGACCGCCGACATCGAGAGGCCCTCGAAGTCGGACGCGACGAGGTGAAGCGTCGCGCCAGTGAACACGGCCGCTGGGTCGTCGGACCAGCCGCAGAAGCGGATGCGGTCCCGGTGGGCCGCCTCGTCGGCCAGGCGGGCCAGGGACTCCTCCTGGTCCCCGGTGCCCCAAATCTCGAGCACGACGTCGGGCACGTCGGCCGCGAGGGCGTCGAACGCCCGGATAGTGAGGTCGACGCGCTTCTCAGCGGACAGACGTCCGAAGGAGACGATCCGCCTCCTGCCGTCTGTGTCCTCCCGCGGCGCGGCCGCGGGTACGGTGCCGCTCGGGTTCGGGATGGCGCCCACAGGCACACCCTGCGTGTCGGCGATCGGCTGCATGTAGGACGGGTGGAGGGCCACCACGGCATCGACCACGTCGAGGGCCGGGAAGGGGACGTCCCAACCCATCCGTTCCAGGCCCTCCGGACTGGTGTGGACGTGGGCCACAAGGAACGGGGCGTCCGCCTCGGACCGGACGTGGCCGGCCTCGCTGAGACAGGTCAGTGTGTCGGGGTTCGCGAAGACGATCGCCGTGTCCCCGCCGAATCGCGCGAGGTGCCGGCGCAGGCGCCGGGCCCGCCACCGCCGCCAGAGCGGGGTGAGAGCCGTCTTGACCGCCAGCTTCGCCCCGAGCGGTCCCGGATGGTCCGCTGCCAGGGGATGGTCCGCGGTCCAGTGCCGGAGCCGGTCGACCTCGAACACCGGCCCAGGGACGCGCGGCTCTCCGGCGGGCGGGTGGATCGACAGGTAGGAGACGGTCAGGCCACGCCGCACGAACTCAGCAGCCAGCTCGTCGACGACCGTCGTGATGCCCCCGGCCAGGCCGTGGAGCGGCAGGCGAAAGCGACGTGCCGGACGCCCGCGCCGCCGGACGGCTCGGGGGTGGTCTCCGGCCGGCCCCGCCCGGCCCGGTCCTGCGCGCTCACCGCCCGGACTCGAGCATCTCCAGGAGGTACCGTCCGTACCCCGACTTCACGAGCGGTTCGGCGCGCTCGCGCAGCTCGTCGTCGGTGAGAAGGCCCTCACGCCAGGCGACCTCCTCGGGGGAGCCGACCTTGAGGCCCTGACGGGACTCGATGGTGCGGATGAAGTTGGACGCGTCGTTCAGGTCGTGGAACGTGCCGGTGTCCAGCCATGCCGTGCCCCGGGGAAGGACCTCCACGTTGAGGCTGCCGCGTTCCAGGTAGGTGCGGTTCACGTCGGTGATCTCCAGCTCGCCGCGTGCCGACGGCTTGAGGCTCTTCGCAATCTCGACGACGTCGTTGTCGTAGAAGTACAGCCCGGGCACCGCATAGTTGCTCTTGGGCTCCTTGGGCTTCTCCTCCAGTGAGACGGCCTTGCCGGCGTCGTCGAACTCCACCACGCCGTAGGCGCTGGGGTCCGCCACCCAGTAGCCGAACACGGTGGCTCCGTCGACCTGGGTGTGACGGCGCAGCTGCTGGCCCATGCCGGGCCCGTAGAAGATGTTATCCCCCAGGACGAGAGCGACATGCTCGTCTCCGATGTGCTCCTCCCCGAGGATGAACGCCTGTGCCAGGCCGTCGGGGGAGGGCTGCTGGACGTAGCTGAGCGAGATCCCGAACTGGGAGCCGTCGCCCAGGAGCCGCTGGAATTGCTCCGCGTCGTGCGGGGTGGTGATCACCAGAATGTCGCTGATTCCGGCCAGGATGAGCGTGGACAGCGGGTAGTAGATCATCGGCTTGTCGTAAACCGGCACGAGCTGCTTCGAGATGCCGTGGGTGATGGGGTGCAGGCGGGAACCGGTGCCGCCGGCGAGGATGATGCCCTTCATGGCTCCGATGCTATCGAGACTCGGCCCGGCCCGGAGGTTTAAACGGGAGGGGGACCTTTCGGGTTCAATGGGACCAGTCGGAGCCGGCCGTGCTCCGGACGGGGAGGACGGTGGTGAAGGCGTGAAGGACCTGGCGAGACTCGGTCTGGCGACGGTGCTGGCACCGGTCCGGCGGCGGCAGCCGTACGTGATCTGGGGCAATGAGCCTATGAACGGCGGGAACTATCTCTTCCTGTGGGCTACTGCATGGGCACGGCACCAGTCCAGTGGTGTCCGGTGGCAGGTTCGGTACAAACCCAAGATGGAGCCTTGGCTCCAGGAATTCCCAGCATTGCGCGCACTGACCGTCCGAGAAGAAGACGTGTCCTTCCTGCAGCCCCGCACCGTCGAGTGGGGGCAGAACGTCCAGCGGGACTTCCTGTACCCGGAACTTAAGCGTTTCTGCCGCGAGTTCCTTCTCCAGGGATCTCGATTTCCCCAGCGGTGGGACACGGTGACCCCCGATGCGACGGTCATCAACGTCCGGCGGGGGGACTATTACAGCAACCCGGCCTTTCGGCAGAATTACGGGTTCGACGTCAAGAAGTATGTGGCGGAAGCCCTAAAGCAATTGGAGCCCACGCCCGGGGCCCCTACGGTGCTGGTGTCCGATGACCCCGACTGGACGCTGCAGAACCTCCAGGACCTCGTGGCCGGCTCCCCGGTAAGCGTGATGCGACAGCCACACGACATGTTCCAAGATCTCGCCCAGCTGGTCATGGCGAAAAACCTCGTTCTGGCCAATTCAACGTTCTCGTACTGGGGCGGCTACCTCGCCTCCTCGCTGCCGCCCGAGCGGCGGCCGAGGAGGATCGTCGCCCCGCTTTTCTTCGGACGTCACTACCCGTACGGCGAGTCGGATCTTTTGCTTCCCGAGTGGCTGGCGATCCCCGGTGACCTGTACGGAGAAGGAAAGGCCAATCATGAGCGCTGACGGACGGGGTGCCGCGGCCGGGCCCCGACTCGGGTATGTCCTTCCCGGCCCGGTTGTTCGGGACGGGCAAGAGGTGGGCCTGGAGGCGCGGGGTCATTCCGGGCTGTCGGAACTGGCCAAGCGATGGCCGGGGCAACTCGTCGTCTTGGCCCCCGGCATTCGGGATCTCTCCCATCACGCAGCTACTGGATACACGTTCTCATCGCCTGACGAACTTGGCTTCACCATCGTGGAAGCGCCTCCTGACCCGGACGCCATCGATGCTCTGGGGCTGGACCTGACTTTGGGGCTTCTGGCCCCGCACTGGAACGGGATCACAGCCGCAGTGACGCCGGCGGTCCTGACGGCTGAAGTCGACTATGGCATCCGCCTCGGTATCCACCGGGCGACTGCGTCGGGGTTCCGCCTCGCCCGCGCGGCAGCGGGGCTCGTTCGCGTCGAGGCAGGCCTGCGCAAGCAGGCGCGTCGGGCGCGGTCCCTGCAGTGCAACGGCCCAGCGGCGTGGGGGGCCTACGGTGGGCTGACGACGGCACCGTTGCAATTCATGGATCATCGGGTCCGCAGTGACGACGTCGCTATGGCTAGAGTCTCCAGCCCCTGGGCTGGGGACAGGCCGTTGCGCATGGCCTTCTCCGGTCGACTGGACCCGATCAAGGGCCCTGAATACGCTCTCGAAGTTGCCCATCGGGCTCGCCGGGCGGGTCTGCCGGTAGAGATGGCCTTTCTAGGGACCGGGCCAATGCGCGAGACGCTGCAGGAATGCGCGGAAGGCTGGGTCCAGTTTCGTGGATTCCGTGACTACCGCACCGAGTGGCTGAACGACGTACGGGACACCGTCGACCTCATGCTTCTGCCCCACCTCCAGGGCGACCCGTCCTGTACCTACTTCGAGTCCCTGGGATCAGGTGCACCGGTGCTCGGCTTCGCAAACGCCACGCTGAGCCCGCTCGTGCGGCGCCATGGCGTGGGCTGGGCGGTGCCGAGGGGAGACATCGACGGCATGGTGGAGATCCTGCGGTCTCTCATCGACGATCCCGAGGCTCTCCTTCGTGCACGGCAGGCAGGTCTCGACCTCGTGGCGGCGAACGATTTCGAAACGACGACCCAGCGCCGCGCTGACCACCTGCTCCAGCACATCGGCCCCACCCCGTTCTAGGCGTGCACTGCCCACCCTGGGGCCTGCCCCGGAGAATCTCGGGCCCTCAGCTGCCCACTCGCTGCCCGACCATTCGAGCAAGGTGGGCTGCCGCGTGGGCCGGCGTCGCCGCGCCGCGCCAGCTGTCCTGGAACATTGCCAACACCTCGCGGAATGGCATGCCGATACGTGCGGCCCGTTTGGTCAGCTCCCACCGATGCGATCGCGCAAGTTCTCGGGCCTCCTCCGATATGCCGTGCTCTGCATTGCGCAAGGCCGCGAACATGGACCGGACAAAACGGGGACTGTCATGCGCAAACCCCACTGCGCCCAGAGAGGTTGCCAGCCGCCTGACGGCTACGAGGGGCTCCTCCGTGTAGGTGAAGCGATATCGCGCCGCCAGACGGGTGAGGAGCTCAAAGTCCTCGTAGAAGAGATCCTCGGCGTAGCCGCCCTCCCGGCGGAGCGCACCTGTGCGCATGAAGAACGACGCCGCTGGGATCCAGTTGGAATCGACAAGGCATGCGAGGGTGTCTTCGCTGCGTTGCGGTTCGTCCGGCCATGGAAACTCGACGCGCGAGGACGGGTGGAGCACCGAGGAGTTCTCGTCGATGACCACGGCGTCGCTGTAGGCAAGGACGACATCATCTGGAGCGGTTCGCAGGAGCTTTTGGTGGACCGCGATGCGATCTTTGCGCATAGTGTCGTCACCTGCGATGTAGGTGACGAATTCGGTGTCCACTTTGTCCAGCAGTCGGTTGAGGGTCGGATTCAGCCCCATGTTGGTGGAATTCGGATGGAACTCGAACGACGACGGCGCGTCTGCGAGCCACTGTCGGATGACCTCGGCGGTGTCATCTGTCGGGGATGCGTCATCGGCGATGAGGACTCGGACCGGAGGCACGGTCTGGCGTCGAATGCTCTCCAGCGTCTCGATGACGTAGGGGGCGTGGTTGTAGGCGACCACTAGAACGGTCGTGCCCGGGTTGTGCAGGCGCCCCAAGTCGCCCAGTCCCAGACCGACCTGTGACTTGACCTGCCGCCGGAGACATCGATGCCTCGTCCACCCGTCGACGAGGCCCCAGGCCGTCGCCATGCGATCGAACGCGCCAGGCCAGTCGCGAGCCTTCAGCCCAACGGCCATGGCGGCCGCAGCTGCGCCCGCGCGGCCCAATTCTGTGATCGGTGCAGAGCTCAATTCGGGTACCGCATGCCAGGCGTCCCGCACCGAAGCGGCCTCCGCAAGTGAACGTCCCGCCCGGGCCCGCGTACGGACGCGGTCACGCCATGCGGAGGGTCGGGAGTAGATGATGCTCATGGCTCCGCAGTCCGTGATCGGCACGCCGGCGCGGTCGAGGCGGAAGGCCAGGTCGTTGTCCTCGCCGCCGCGGACGAGGGCCGCATCGAACCCCCCGACGGCCAGCAGGACGTCCCGTCGGGCGGCGAAGTTCCCGCCCATGAGGGCCGGTCCCATCGACCCCCGCCCTGCAGGACGTGGGGGGACCGGCACGGTCTCTGCCACCAGCATCTCGAGTTTTTCCGCGAGTGACTTGCCGGTGAGCTGTGTGTCCTCCTTGACCACCACGCCTCCCGTGACGACCAGGAAGTCGTCCAGATACTCGTAAGCGAGACGGCACCAGTCAGGGTGGACGACGTCGTCGTCGTCGCAGAACGCGAGTCTGTCGGCCGACGCCTCATTGATGCCCCGGTTCCGGGCGAAGGAAGCCCCGGGGTGGGTGTCGGCATCGATGACGCGGATGAACACGCCCTCTGGCAGGGGAGCGAGGGAAGCGACATAGGGGTGAAGCCAGGGGTTCCCTCCGTTGTCGCACAGCAGGATCTCCCTCGGGGGAGCATCGGTCTGACCCAGCAGAACCGTGACCTGGTCCTTCAGGGGCTGTCCGCTGCGGTGGCAGGGAATGATGATCGACAGCTGCGGTGACTCGACCATGACCCTCCATCGTCGACTGGGTGTGTCCTGAGCTCTCTTGCCAGACTAGTGGGATCTTCTCGGCCAGAGGCATCGTCCGGCCCGCACGGGCCGGCATCGCCCGGCCAGGCGGCGGTGGGTGAGCTGAAGCGCTCCCGATACCCTGACTCCATGCACCTCCTCGTCACCGGCGGCGCCGGGTTCATCGGCTCGAACTTCGTCCATCACGTCATCCGCGAGACCGGGCACGACGTCGTCGTCCTGGACAAGCTGACCTACGCCGGCAATCGCGAGAACCTCGCCGGCCTGCCCGAGGGCCGCGTCACTCTCGAGGTCGGGGACATCTGCGACGCGGCCCTGGTGGACCGCCTGGTCGCCGAGTCGGACGCCGTCGTGCACTACGCGGCGGAGTCCCACAACGACAATTCTCTGAACGATCCCTCCCCGTTCATCCAGACGAACATCGTCGGAACCTTCGTCCTCCTGGAAGCGGTCCGCAAGCACGGCAAACGGTTCCACCACGTGTCAACGGACGAGGTCTACGGCGACCTCGAGCTGGACGACCCGGCGAAGTTCACCGAGACCACCCCGTACAACCCCTCCAGTCCCTACTCGGCCTCGAAGGCCGGCTCGGACAACCTGGTGCGCGCGTGGGTCCGCTCCTTCGGCGTGCAGGCCACGCTGAGCAACTGCTCCAACAACTACGGCCCGTACCAGCACATCGAGAAGTTCATCCCGCGCCAGATCACCAACCTGATCGACGGCGTCCGCCCCCGCCTCTACGGTCAGGGCGTCAACGTCCGGGACTGGATCCACACGGAGGACCACTCCTCGGCCGTGCTGCGCATCCTCGAACGCGGCGAGATCGGCCGCACGTACCTGATCGGCTCGGACGGCGAGAGGAACAACAAGGAGATCGTGGAGATCCTCCTCGAGATCTTCGACCGCCCCGCGGACGACTACGACCTCGTCGCCGACCGCCCCGGCCACGACCTGCGCTACGCGATCGACAACACCCCACTGCGCACCGAGCTCGGCTGGGAGCCGCAGTTCACGGACATCCGGGCCGGTCTGGCGGACACCGTCCGCTGGTACCGCGAGAACGAGGCCTGGTGGCGCCCGGCCAAGGACGCCGTCGAGGCGAAGTACCGCGCCGCCGGTCAGTGAGGAGGCACCGCTGATGCAGATCACCGAGACCGCCATCCCCGGCCTGCTCGTCCTCGACCTCGACGTCCACGGGGACAACCGCGGCTGGTTCAAGGAGAACTGGCAGCGCGAGAAGATCCGCGCCCTCGCCGCCGAGCACCCCCGCCTGGCCTCGCTCGCCCCGGTGCAGAACAACATCTCCTTCAACGACGCCGTCGGCACCACCCGCGGCATCCACGCCGAACCGTGGGACAAGTACGTGGCCGTCGCCCACGGCCGGATCTTCGGCGCCTGGGTGGACCTGCGCGAAGGGCCGTCCTTCGGCGCCGTCGCCACCGTGGAACTCGGCCCGGAGAAGGCCGTCTTCGTGCCGCGCGGGGTGGGCAACTCCTACCAGACGCTCGAGCCGGACACGGCCTACACGTACCTGGTGAACGACCACTGGTCCGCCGACGCGCAGGGCCAGTACACGTTCCTCAATCTCGCGGACCCGACGGCGGCCATTGCCTGGCCCATCCCGCTCGAGGACGCCGAGCTCTCGGACAAGGACCGCGCCCACCCGATGCTCGCGGACGTCACCCCCATGCCGCCCGCCTCGATCCTCGTGCTCGGCGCCGGCGGCCAGCTCGGCCGTGCCCTGGTGGCCCGTGCCGAGGCCGCGGGGATCCCGGTCGAGGCCCATGGCCGGGACACGTGGGACATGACCGATCCGGCGTCCTGGCCGCGGGGGCATTTCCGCGGCCTGCGCGCGGTAGTCAACGCGTCCGCCATGACCGCGGTGGACGCCGCCGAGACCCCCGAGGGGAGGGCCCAGGCGTGGGCCGTCAACGCGACCGCCGTCGCCGAGCTCGCCCGCCGCTGCACCGAGGCCGGCGTCCCCCTGGCCCACGTCTCCACGGACTACGTGTTCGACGGCACCCTCCCCGTGGGGCAGGAGCACCCGGTGGACCACCCACTCGCGCCGCTGGGCGTCTACGGCCAGTCGAAGGCCGCCGGCGAGGCCGCGGTGCGCACCGTGCCGCGGCACTGGATCGTCCGCACCTCCTGGGTGATCGGGGAGGGGAAGAACTTCGTGGCCACCATGGCCTCCCTCGCCGAACGCGGGATCGACCCGGCCGTCGTCGCCGACCAGCACGGCCGCCTCACCTTCGCCGACGACCTCGCCGACGCCCTGCTGCACCTGGTCACCACGGACGCGCCCACGGGCACGTTCCACATGACCAACAGCGGTGACGCGGTCACCTGGCACGACGTCGCCCGCTGGGTCTTCGAGGACACCGGCCACGACGCCGCACGCGTCTCCGCCACGACCACCGCCGAATACATGGCCGGCAAGGAGGGCGTGGCCCCGCGGCCGACTAACAGCGCCCTCGACCTCGCACCCCTGGCCGCCGTCGGCTACACCGCCCCGAACCAACGCGAACGCCTGCGCACGTACCTGAAGCGCTGACCGCGTCTCACACAATGAAGCCCCCGCCGGTTCCGGTGGGGGCTTGTCGTGTGGGCGATCAGCCGCGCGTGCGGGCCTTGTGACGCGAACGCCGCCCCTTCTTCGCGGACGAACCGACGCTCGAGAGATACTTCTCGTGGGACTTGTGGTACGTGCTCTCGTACCCGTAGCCATAGGAGTAGCCGCCGCCGCGCTGGGAGCGCGCGACGCCGTTCATGACGACGCCCAGCAGATGCGCGTCCACTGCGGCGAGATTCTCCACAGCCGCCTCCAGGTGGTCCTTGCGGGTCCGTCCCTGACGCACCACGAGCACAGTCCCGTCAACGGCCGTGGCCAGGAGGGCGCCGTCCGTGACGGGCAGCAGGGGAGGGGAGTCGACGATGACGAAGAAGTCCTCCGATGCCAGCTTCAGGAGGGCCCGCATGCGCTTCGAGACCAGCAGCTCCGACGGGTTCGGGGGCGTCCGGCCGGCGGGGAGCAGCGTGAGGTTCGGGATTCCGGTGGCCGCGAGGGCGTCGTCCGGCTGCACCTCACCGGCCAGCACCTCGGAAAGGCCCACGTCGCCCGCCACCTGGAAGAGGTCGTGCTGCCGGGGCCGCCGCAGGTCGGCGTCCACCACGAGCACCCGTTCGCCGGCCAGGGCCAGGGCGCGGGCCAGGTTCGATGCGACGGTCGACTTGCCCTCGGAGGGGTCTGAGCTCGTGAACGAGACGACGCGGGGCGGCTCGTCGACGGAGACGAACTTGAGATTGGTGCGCAGCGCCCGGATGGCCTCGCCGGCCCGGGGGTCGAGGTCCACGGCCTCCTCGCCCGTACGGGTCAGGGACGCGTTCTCCGGGACGGCCCCGATGACGCCGGCGCCGGTGATCTCCTTCACGTCGGCGCGGCTGCGCACCTTTACGTCCAGGAGACGACGGAGCACGGCGATGGCGAGTCCCGCACCCAGTCCGGCCACCGCGCCCAAGAGGACGTTGCGCCGGGTGTCAGGGCTCACGGGGGCAGAGGGCACACGGGCGTCGGACAGCGGCACGACCTCCAGCGGGCTGTTCTTGTCCACGTCCGCCGCCACATCCGCCGTCGCCTGCAGGGCACTGTTCGCGAGCTGCGCGGCGGTCTCGGGGTCCGTCGAGGTGGCGGTCACCTTGATCATGCTGGACTCGGGGACGAGCACCGCGGAGAGCGAGCCGTCGCCGTCCTGCCCCGTGTCCCGTGCCACGCGTTCACGCACGGCCTCGCTGTTGATCAGGGCGACGTAGGCCTGAGCCCGGCTCTCGGCGGGCAGGTTGCTGGTGATGAGGCTCTGATCTGCAGCCCGGGCGGCGAGGAACCCCTGAGATTCGGACGCGTAGATCCGGGGCTGCAGTGCGGAGTAGCCCCAACCCAACAGACCCCCCACGAGGGCTGCTGCCAGGAGCAGCAGGAGGTTGGCGCGCAGCAGGCGGAAGAAGTCGACGATCGTCACGGAGCACCTCGGGGGTCATGGACGGGGACGCGCGGGCCGTCGTGGGCGAGGCACGCGCGGTCCACGGTACCAACATCCACCGTGCGCTCTGAGGCCCCGAGGACGAGGCCCGCCACCGCGCTACGCTGAGCCGAGTATTGTCCGGCGTCCACGAAAGGTTCCGCACCATGCGCCCGAGCACGCCCCGTGACCGGACGGCTGCCCGCGCCATGGGGGCCGTCGCGCCACCCGAGGCCCGGCCTGCCAGGCGCCACGCCTCACTCGGCCTCGTCCCGGACGGTCAGGCCGCGCGGACCCGCTCCCCGTGGAACCCCTTGGTCACGCCGGCCTCACCGCGGCTGTTCGAGGCCGTGCTGGCCATCGGCCTGGTGATGGAGGCGTTCACCGCTCCCGGCCTGCCGATCCCGTTCGCGGAGTTCTCCGCCATCCTTCTGCTGCTCCTCGCCTCATTCCGGCAGCCCCGCCGGGACCTCTCCCACTACGGAGTGCTGGCCCTCGTCGCACTGGCCCTGGTGGCGTATCTCGTCGCCGTGACCGTGCACAACGACCTTGACCCCATGCGTCGCGCCACGAGGATCACGCTCCTGATCCTGCTGATCTACGCCATCGCCAGCGAGAGGATCGACATCAAGGGCGTCCTCTACGGGATGACGGCCGGCGTACTGATCAACGTGCCCCTCTTCTACGCGGGCCTGGCCCCGGACACCTACGGCGGCTACCTCACCGGGTTCCTGGGGGACAAGAACGTCTCCGGCCTCTTCTACGCGCTCCTGCCCGTGCTGCTCGTGGCCACCATGCAGCGCATGGGCCCCAAGCTCCTCGTGCTGGGCGCCGGCTTCGCCCTGACCTTCCTCACCGGCTCGCGGACCTCGCTGGCCGCGCTGCTCTGCGCGGTCGCGTGGATCTTCGTGAGCCCCTACCTGGGGAGGACCCTCCGTCTCGCGCTGGGGGTCGCCATGGGCTGGCTCGTCAACTGGGCCGAAGAGAATCTGGCCGACCTCGGGATCTTCGGCGACCGCACGGGCACCGACTGGTTCCGTGCGCAGATCCAGGAGGCGTCCGCAGAGAAGGTGGCGGAGACGTCCTTCTTCGGCCAGGGCCTCTCCACGGCATTCGTGGACCTCGACCACGTGTCCATGTTCTTCCACAACTCCTATCTGGGGCTGCTGGTGGAGGGCGGCTGGCCGTTCCTGATCGTGGTGGTGAGCGCCTACCTGTGGCTGTGCCTGCGGCCCTTCGCCCGGACGCACCGCTCGCCGTCGCGGGTGGCCGTCGAGGCCGCCGCCGTCATCATCCTGGTCACCTCCCTGCAGCTCGGTGAGGTGTTCATCACGATCTTCGGTGCCATCGTGCTCGGCTGCGGCCTGCTGCTGAGCGCCCAGGAGGACGACGAATCCCACGGCGCGTCTGCGGGTGAGCGGGCTCACCGCCGCAGGCTGGACCGCATCGTGGAGCGGTCCCGGCGCGCGGGCGTCTGAGCCGGCCCGCCGGCGCCGGTGCTATCCTGTCCAGGTTGCCCAGGCGAGGGAGCTCGCGCTCCGTGATCGACGAGGCCGCCGCCGCGCGTCAGCATGCTGACCCGCTGCGGCACTGAAGCCCCCTCCTGGCCGCATCCCGCGCCGCCCCCGGCTGCGCGGCCGAGACCCCCACAGGAGGACGCATCATGTCTGACAAGATCAAGATCAAGGTCACCCGCCGCACCGAGTTCGGCAAGGGTGCCTCCCGCCAGGCCCGCCGCGCCGGCCTGATCCCCGCCGTCGTGTACGGCCACGGCCAGGACCCGATCCACCTGCTGCTGCCGGCCCAGGAGACCACCCTGGCCGTCCGCAACCCGAACGCCCTGCTCACCGTGGTGAACGAGGCCGGCGAGGAGCACCTGGTGCTGCCGAAGGACATCCAGCGCGATCCGATCAAGATGACCGTGGACCACCTGGACCTCATCGAGGTCCGCCGCGGCGAGAAGGTCGTCGTGGAGGTGCCGGTGCAGATCGAGGGCGAGGTCGCCGTCGGCACCACCTACAACCTGGACCAGGCCGTCGTGTCCGTGGAGGCCGAGGCCACCCACCTGCCGGAGTACGTCACCGCGGACATCGAGGGCCGCGAGGCGGGCGACCACCTGTACGCCGCCGACCTGCAGCTGCCGGCCGGCGTCTCCCTGGACATCGAGGAGCCGTCCGAGTACGTCATCGTCTCCGTGTTCGAGCCGATCGAGCAGGACCTGGGCGACGAGTCCGTCCAGGAGGAGCAGGCCGCCGAGGGCGAGGGTGCCGAGGGCGAGGAGTCCGAGGGCTCGGACGACGCCGCCGAGGGCTCCGAGGACTGATCCTCCTCATGACGGGCACCACGCTGATCATGGGCCTCGGCAATCCGGGGCCCCAGTACGCGCGCACCCGTCACAACATCGGCCAGATGGTGGTGGGGGAGCTCGCCTCCCGCATGGGTGTCGGGTTCACCCACCACCGGGCCGGTGCCCAGGTCGCCGCGGGGCGCCTGGGAATCGGCGGCCCCCGCGTGGTGCTGGCCACCTCCACCGGATACATGAACGTCTCCGGGAAGCCCACCGCGGCGCTCTGCCGCTTCTACGGCCTCGGTCCCGAGGACCTGATCGTGGTCCATGACGAGCTGGACATCCCCTTCGACGCCCTGCGGCTGAAGGTCGGTGGGGGAGAAGGCGGCCACAACGGGCTGAAGTCCATCACCGCCTCGCTCGGGACGAAGGACTACCACCGGGTGCGTGTCGGCATCGGCCGCCCGCCGGGGCGCATGGACGTCGCCGACTTCGTCCTGAAGCCCTTCACCAAGCCGGAGCAGGAGCTGCTGCCGCTGCACGTGGACCGTGCGGCCGACGCCGTGGAGGCGCTGATCACCGACGGGCTGCAGGCCGCCCAGACCCGCTTCCACTGACCGCACGCTCCAACGCCGAGGCCGTCGCCTCCACAGCAGGCTCCAGCGCCCGCACCATGCGCGCATAGTCCTCGGCGCCCAGGCCGAACGGGTCGGCCAGCTCGAGCGACCCCATCACCGACCGGGCCAGCACCCGGTGCCGTGCGGCCGTCTCCGCCAGCGCTCGTACGCCGATGCCCGGCTGGAGCCACATGCCGTCCGTCCGCTCGTCCAGGAGCCGGACCAGCGTGAAGAACTCCAACATGGTGAAGGTGCGCCGGTTCGCGGACGCGGCGTCGGACAGGACGCGCTCCGAATGGGCAGTGCTCGCCGTCAGCACCAGATCCGCCCCCTCCACCGCCGCGGGGATCAGTCGCTGCGGTGCGTGGTCCTCCAGGCCGGCCACGCCACGTGTGCGCCCGAGCTCCAGCAGCTCCGGCGGCACGTGCAGGGCCTGGTTCGGCTGGGTGCCCATGCTCGCCACCTCGATGCGCCCCGGAACAGTGCGCTCGAGTCGGCTGCTCAACGCGTGTGCGGCGTAGGCGGAGCGGCAGATGTTGCCCGTGCAGACGAACAGGACGGCCCCGAGCGGGGGGCGCTCCCCGCGCAGGGCCGCCTGGACCGCGCGGCGCGAAGGGCGCTGCGGGTCGGTGGTCTGTCCGTCGGCCACGTTCAGCTCTGCTGGTCGCGACCGTCCAGCCAGGCCTGGAGCTCGCGCGCCTGGCGGGTGACGACCTTGCCGACCATCGGCTCGGCCTTGGAGGCCAGGGTGGAGCCGACCAGCGGGATCTTGCAGGTGAGGGTCCCGTCCACGGCGTACTCGGTGCCGGCACCGGCGGCACGCAGGGCCGTGGAGGCCTCGGCGACGGCCTTGGCCTTGGGCACGGTGATGGTGGTGGTGCCGGTGCGGGATCCGTCCGCGGCCGGCGCGTTCCAGCGCTCGACCTGCTCGATCTGCAGGTTGTCGCCCACGAACTTGCGGGCCTTCTCCGGCACGCGGTCGGTCGGCGCGGTGCGCACGGTGGTGACGGTCATCGCGCCGGCCGGGTCGCCCGCTCGGGTGAAGGACACCAGCGAGCCACCCAGGGATTCGATGACGGTGCGATGGAAGGCCTCGGTGCCGAGGGCCTCTGCCACCTCGCCGGGGTTGCGGGCGATGGTGTGCTGGGCGGAGAATGCCATGTTCACTCCTGGTGAGACGGTCCGACTGGATTCACGCTCACCCTATATGCTGGATCAGCCCGTCGGCCCGGCCAGCTCAGCAGCCCCACGCGGGACGCTGGACAGACCGCGCCCTTCACCGGCCGGAAGGTTCCACCATGTCAGCACTCTGGGCCCTCGCGGTCATCCTGATCGCCAGCGGACTGGCCAAGCTCCAGTCCCCCCAGGAGACCGCCGCCACGTTCACCCGTCTGAACGTCCCGGCGAAGCTCTCCCACCCGTCGCTGGTGAAGGCCTTCCCGTTCCTGGAGATCCTGCTCGGCATTGCCCTGCTGTTGCCGTTCACCGTGCTGCGGCCGCTGACCGCCCTCGCGGCGGTGGCCCTGTTCATCGCCTTCACGTGGCTGGTGGTCCGGGCCAAGGACACGGGCGCCTCCTGCGGGTGCTTCGGCGCCGCCTCCGCGCGTCCGATCACCGGATGGACGGTGCTGCGCAATCTCATCCTCGTGGTCCTGGCGCTGCTCGGCCTGTTCGAGGCGATCATCACGCTGGCCGTCACCGGGGTCCGCATCGCCTGGTGGCCGCTGGCCGGCTTCTTCAATGGCTACGTCGAGTGGTCCATCCTGGTCACCGTGCTGGTCACCGCCGCCGCCTACCTGATCGGCCGCGAGACTGCCCCGCTCGAGGAGTCGGCCGAGGCTGCGGTCCCGGGCGCCGCCGCCTCCGTGCCCTCCACCCCCGCGCCCGCGGTCTCCGAGGCCACCGTCCCCGCCGCGCCGGCCCCGGGCATGGACGGGGAACCCGAGCGCCACCCGCTGCCGGACGTGATCCTCGGCACCGGGCAGGGCTTCGAACGGCTCACGGACATGGCCGCCCGCCAGTCCATGCTGCTCCTGCACGTCTCGGCCGGATGCGGCGCCTGCCGTGAGGTCATGGACTACCTCCAGGACAAGGACCATCAGATCGGTCCCGTGGCCGTGCGCGCCCTCAAGCCCACCTACGCCACGGACTCAGTGGCCCCCGCGGCGGTCGGCCCGCTGCCGGCCGAGATCGTCCTCACCGACCCGGCGGGCAAGGCCGCCCAAGACCTCGGCATCCAGCGCTACCCCTCGGCCGTGCTGATCGGCACGGACGGCCTGACGGCCGGTGGTCCGGTCTTCGGCTCCGAGGACGTCATCGCCTTCATCGAGGAGGTCCGGGAGATCATGGCGTCGGCCGGCCGGCTCGAGGAGCAGCCCGCCGCGGCGGACGAGACCGCGCAGGGCCCCACCGCATGACCGAGGTGCCCACGCTCTCCCCGCTCCTTCCCGCCGTCCTCACCGACCCGGCCCTCGCCGCGGCCCGGGACTCGGCGCCCGGTCCGGGGACCGCACCCCGGACCTGCAGATCGGGATTCCCGACGGCGGCCGCGCACCCCTGCTGGCCGCCCTCGCCTCGTCCGTGGCCTCCGTCGGAGGCGGGGACGGGGTGGTGTTGGTCGTCACTGCCACCACGCGCGAGGCGGAGGACCTGGCGGCCGACCTGGCGGCCTGGACTGACCCGTCCTCCGTGGCGCTGTTCCCGTCCTGGGAGACCCTGCCGCACGAGCGCCTCTCGCCGCGTTCGGACACGGTGGGCCTCCGGCTCGAGGTGCTGCGTCGGCTGGCCCATCCCGGGGAGGGCGGCACCGCCGCGCTGCGTGTGCTGATCGCGCCGGTGCGTGCCGCCCTCCAGCCGCTGGTGTCCGGCCTCGGCGACCTCGCCCCCGTCCACCTCGAGGTGGGGCAGGAGTCCGACTTCGACGGCGTGGTGGCCGCCCTGGCCGGGGCGGCCTACTCCCGTGTCGACATGGTCTCCAAGCGCGGCGAGTTCGCCGTCCGCGGCGGACTGATCGACGTCTTCCCGCCGACCACCGCCCACCCGGTGCGCGTCGAGTTCTTCGGCGACGAGGTCGAGCAGATGCGGTGGTTCTCGGTGGCGGACCAGCGCTCCCTCGAGGACACCTCGGAGGACGGGTCCGGGCATCCGACCGTCCTGGACGCCCCGCCGTGCCGGGAGCTGCTGATCACCGCGGACGTGCAGGAGCGCGCCCGGGCGCTGAGTCCGAGCATGCCGGCGGCCGCGGACATGCTGGACCGCATCGCCGAGGGCATCGCCGTGGAGGGGATGGAGTCGCTGTCCCCGCTGCTGGCCGAGTCCATGACCTCCCTGCCCGCCCTGCTGCCGGAGGGCTCCCTGACCCTGCTGGCGGAGCCGGAGCGCATCCGTCAGCGGGCGGACGACCTGCTCGCCACCAACGAGGAGTTCCTCCACGCGGCGTGGGCCGGAGCCGCGCACGGAGCCTCGGCTCCCGTAGACATCACCGAGGCCGACCAGGCGGACGCCGGCGGGTTCCTCACCCTGGCCCGCCTGCGGGAGGAGACCCTCGAGCGCGGCCAGGGACACTGGTCCACCACCGCCCTGAACCCGGACGATGAGCTCCTGCCGGACGCCTCCACCCTCCGGGCCGGTCTCGGCGTGCCGCGCACGTTCGGCGGCGACGTCTCCGCGCTCGTCTCCGCCCTGCACGAGCGCGTCCGCGACGGCTGGTCCGTCGTCGTGCTCACGGACGGGCCGGGATCGGCTCGACGTCTCACCGAGGTCCTCTCCGAGGGCGGCTTGACGGCCTCGACCTTCGAGGGCACCGTGCCCGCGCAACCGCTGGCAGGGCAGGTGCTGCTGGGCTCCGCCGCCGTCGGCACCGGGTTCACGCTGCCCGCCGGCAGGCTGGCACTGGTGACGGAACAGGACCTCTTCGGTCGCCAGCGCACCGCGGCACCCGCGCCGCCGGCGGCAAACTGGCGCGCAAGCGTCGCAACGCCGTGGACCCGCTCGCCCTCACCCCGGGCGACTTCGTGGTCCACGCCCAGCACGGCATCGCCCGGTTCGTGGAGCTGCAGCGCCGCAAGGTCGCCGGCGCCGCCCGCGGCGGGGCGGCCGAGGACTCCTACCGCGAGTACCTCGTCCTCGAGTACGCCTCCTCCAAGCGGGGCGCCCCCGGCGACCGCCTCTTCGTGCCCACCGAGCAGCTGGACCTCATCTCCCAGTACGTCGGCGCCGAGACGCCCACGCTGTCCAAGATGGGCGGGTCCGACTGGGCGAACACCAAGTCCAAGGCCAAGCGGGCCACCCGGCAGATCGCCGGGGAGCTGATCCGCCTGTACTCCGCCCGCATGGCGTCCAAGGGCCACGCCTACGGCCCGGACACCCCATGGCAGAAGGAGCTGGAGGAGGCGTTCCCGTACATCGAGACGCCGGACCAGCTCACCACCATCGACGAGATCAAGAAGGACATGGAGGCCGTCGTCCCCATGGACCGCCTGGTCTCCGGAGACGTGGGCTTCGGCAAGACCGAGGTGGCCGTCCGTGCGGCATTCAAGGCCGTGCAGGACGGCAAGCAGGTCGCCGTCCTGGTGCCGACCACGCTCCTGGCCCGTCAGCACCATCAGACCTTCTCCGACCGCTTCGCCGGCTTCCCGGTGCGGGTCGGGGCGCTGTCCCGCTTCCAGAGCGCGAAGGAGTCCAAGGACGTCCTGAACGACCTCGCCTCGGGTGAGCTGGACGTCGTCGTGGGCACCCACCGCCTGCTGGGCGAGGGCGTGCGGTTCAAGGACCTCGGCCTGGTGATCGTGGACGAGGAGCAGCGGTTCGGCGTGGAACACAAGGAGGCGCTGAAGAAGATGCGCACCAACGTGGACGTGCTCGCCATGTCCGCCACGCCCATCCCGCGCACCCTGGAGATGTCCCTGACCGGCATCCGCGAGACGTCCACCCTGGCGACGGCACCCGAGGAACGCCATCCGGTGCTCACCTCCGTGGGCCCCTACACGGACCAGCAGGTCACCGCGGCCATCCGGCGCGAGCTGATGCGTGAGGGCCAGGTGTTCTACGTGCACAACCGCGTCACCAGCATCGACGGGGTCGCCCGCCGCATCGCCGAACTCGTGCCTGAGGCCCGCGTGGCCGTGGCCCACGGCAAGATGAGCGAGTCCCGACTCGAGCAGATCATGGTGGATTTCTGGGAGAAGCGGTTCGACGTGCTGGTGTCCACCACGATCATCGAGACCGGCCTGGACATCGCGAACGCCAACACCCTGATCATCGAGGATGCCCACCGCTACGGCCTGTCCCAGCTGCACCAGCTGCGGGGCAGGGTGGGCCGCGGCCGCGAGCGTGCCTACGCCTACTTCCTCTACGATCCCCAGAAGCCGTTGGGAGAGGTGGCTCTCGAACGACTCAAGGCCGTGGCCACACACAACGAGCTCGGCGCCGGCATGCAGCTGGCCATGAAGGACCTCGAGCTGCGCGGAGCCGGCAACCTGCTCGGCGGGGAGCAGTCCGGGCACATCGCGGGGGTGGGCTTCGACCTCTACCTGCGGATGGTCGGCGAGGCCGTCGCGGACTTCAAGGGCGAGGAGGACACCTCGCCGGCCGAGGTCAAGGTGGAGCTGCCGGTCAACGCGCATCTGCCGCATGACTACGTGCCGGGGGAGCGGCTGCGCCTGGAGATGTACCGGAACCTGGCCGCCGCGCATGACGACGCGGCCGTGGACGCCGTCGTCGACGAGCTCAAGGACCGCTACGGCGAGCCGCCCGCTCCGGTGCAGGCGCTGATCGCGGTCGCGCGCTTCCGGAACCGTGCCCGCGCCGTGGGCGTCACCGAGGTCATGATGCTGGGCAGGAACGTGAAGTTCGGCCCGGCGGCGGACCTGCCGGAGTCGCGTCAGTTGCGGCTGCAGCGGATGTACCGCGGCGCCCAGCTCAAGCCGGCGCTCAACGCCGTCCTGGTTCCACGCCCCATGACCAAGCCGGTCGGCGGGCGGGAGCTGACGGACGCTCCGCTGCTGGAGTGGGCCGACCAGGTGCTCACCGCGATCTTCAGCCCTGAACCGACCGGCTGAGCACGCCGGCCGACTCCAGCTGCGTCAGGAAGTCCGCGACTCCCTCGGAGACCGTCTCGGAGGCCTCGCCCACGTGAGCGGACACGGCGGCGACGATCTGCTCGGTGCTCTGCTCCGGCAGCGGAGGCTCGGTCAGCGACTCGTCCGAGGTGCGTCCGGTGACGATCACCGACCAGATCAGCGCGCCCACCGGGGAGAGCGTCATGGGTTGATTCGTGGCGAAGGGCATCACGGCCGCATCACCCTCCGGCAGTTCGACCCAAGCGCAGTCCCGAGCGACGGTCCATCTCTCCACGGGGGACATCATCCCTCCTTCCCCCCGGGCAGCAGGCGGGCGGCGCGGGCGCGCGCCCACTGGCCCACCTGCCTCAGGCGCCGCAGCTGCCACTTCAGGGCGTCGCGGTGCGTCACGTCCCGGCCCAGGTCCATGGCCAGATGTGCCCGGTTGACCCGGACCGTGTCCCGGACCAGACGCAGCCGGCCGGCGAGACTGCCGGCATGATGCCAGCGCGCAACGAAGAGCTCGGCGCCTTCGCGGCCGGAGTTCATGGCCCGGTAGAGACGCACCTCGTCCGGATCCGCATCGGGGAGGTCCTCGTCGGTGGCGGCGACCCAGGCGGCGATGGCTCCGAAGGAACAGGCGGCCTCCCGCAGGGCGTCCCACTCGTCTGCGGTGGCCGTGGCACGGATGTGGGACACGTCGGCTCGTCTACGGCTCACATCCCGGGCGGCATGGAGGATGCTCAGCAGACGCTGGTCCGCCATGCTCAGAACGGGGAGAGCATGGCCGGCTCGGATGCGGTTCACATGACCGTCCCACAGGCGCTCGAAGGCCTCCTTCGCAGGTAGCCCGATCCCGGGGAAGCAGCGATGCAGGTCCACGTAGCCCAGCTGCACGTGCCAGAAGGTGGCGGCATGCGTGAAGATCGACCCTTCGGAGAAGTCCGTCACCAGGTCCCAGCCGTCCGCGGTCAGGGCAGCCATGGCGGCTGGTACGTCCTCGGGTGCCACGAGCAGGTCGACGTCTGTGCTGGTCCGGCCTGCCGCGTAGGCACCGGGCAGCGCGGCATACCCCTTGATGTGCAGCGCGCGGATCCCGTGCCGGTCCATCAACGAGGCGAGGGTCGCGTGGGCCAGCAGCACACGGGCACGGAGGGGGACCACAGCTGGCGCGCTCCTGGGCAGGGGACAACGGACAGTACCAGCATAGGCGTCGGGTCCCGGGGACGCGTGTTTCCGCCCTTCCCGGCGGAGACACGCCTGAGGACAGCCGACCTCGCACGGCGGCTGCGCCGGGTGTTCGGGAAATGTTCATGTTGGTGAACAGCCTGAGGTTGAGTGTCTGTGACACCGAGGGCTAAGTCAATATCCGATGAAGGCTGTGGATTCGCTCTGCTCACCTGGTCAGCGGGGGTCCGGCGTGATGGGGCATTCGTCTCCAGAGAACAACTTTGTCCCCGCGGTGGCCGGCTGTGAGTGATCCGCGCAACCTTGAGAGGTGTCCTCCATGACCACTGATCGCAAGACCATCTCGCGCCGCAAGGTGACCGCCGGCATGGCCTGGGCCGTCCCGGCCGTCGCCGCCGTGCAGCGGCATCATGCGGACAGGGTCCGCCACCGCGCAGAGCAGCGGTTCACGGCTGGGTGATGCGACGCCGCACCGCCGTGACCACCGCCGAGGTGATCGTCTCCAGCGCCGGCTGCAGCTGATCCGCCATCGCCTCGTAGTCCGCGTCCGAGCCGCGGAAGGGGTCGTCCAGGTCCAGCGGTGCCAAGCCGTCACGGTCACGGATCCGCGCGCAGCATTCCACGAGCCCATCGAGCCCTCCATCGGTCGGCGCGGCACCGTCTGCGCCGCACAGCCGCGCGAACTCGAGCATGGTGAACGCACGCCGGGCGGCTCCCGGCTGTTCGTCCAGCACCACGTCGAGGTGCTGGTCCGTCGCCGCCAGCACCAGGGCCGCCCCGTCCACGTCGGATACGGTGAGCGCACGCGGCCGATGGTCCGTCAGCACGGACACGGCCTCGGGGCAGCGTGCGGCGGCCAGTCCGAGGATCTGGTCCGGAGCCTGCAGCGCCTGGTTGATCCCGGTGCCGGCGCTCGCGACCCGCAGGCCCCCCAGATCCCGGCCCAGTCGGTCGGCGAGCAATGCCTGGAACACGTGATGGCCGTAGGCGGAGCGGCAGACGTTCCCGGTGCAGACGAACAGGATCGTGTCCCGGCTGCGGCGGCCACCGGGTTCGCCGGCGTCGGCGGCGGGCGTCCTCTCGGCCGGACGGCGGAAGGAGAACCCGGCGCGGCGTGCGGGCTCCGGCGCAGTGCCCTCGGCGGCGCGGCCTGCGGAGAAGCTGAAGCGGGAGGCCATGGCGGCATCAGTCCTTTCGGGTCGTGACGTGGCCGCGGACGACTCGGCGTCGGAGGGGATGGAACTGGCGGGGCACGCCTGTCAGGAGCCGGGACATCGGGGTGGAGAGCAGGACCAGCCCCACTGTCCAGCTCAGCAGCAGCGTCCAGACGAACTTCTCGAACGGCTCTTGGACACCCAGGCTCATCAGCTCCATGAGCACCGCGCCGTGGACCAGCACCACCACGGTTCCGGTGCGGACGAGGGTGGAGATCGTGGCGCGCACCGCACGTCCGGCCCCGGTGCGCTGGGCCAGCAAGCGCAGGAGCCGGTTGACGAAGGAGCCGAACACCAGGACGGCGCCGGAGGCCATCGCCACACCCACCAGCGGCGTCAGCACAGGGGTGCCGAATCCTCCGAACTTGATGTTGTGCGGCTGCAGGCCCGCGGCCACCGCCGTCAGTCCCCCGATGATCAGGGCGGTCCCGACGATCGCCCGGTGGCGCACGACCCTGGGCTCGATCTGCCGGCGGAACAGCTCCCCGGCCAGCAGGAAGAACAGGCAGGGGAAGGCCAGACCGATGCCGAGGGGAGTCTTCGCGATCCAGGAGTCGGGGACCGCGTAGGAGACCCAGAGGCCGAGACCGCTGAAAAGCCAGGCCACCCAGGTGGGGAGGCGCTCCAGGAGCCGCCGCAGCACCGTGGTGAAGAAGAGGACGGAGATGAACCAGAAGGCCCACCACGGCGGGTTCTGGTCCGCGCCGCCGTACCAGCCTGACCGCATGAGCTCCCAGAACCGGCCAGGGTCGTCGTGGTGCCAGCGCCAGGCCACGGCGGACATGATGACCGCCCAGACCAGGTAGGGGACCGCAAGGCTGGTCCAGCGTCCGCGCAGGTCCGGCAGGAAGCTGCGTCCTCGGGTCCAGAAGTAGCCGCTGAGGAAGAAGAACAGCGGCATGCGCCAGATCTCCAGGTACTCGGTGAACTCGAGCTTGGAGAGGTAGGAGTGGCCGAGGACCACCGCGGCGATGGACACAAGACGGAGGGCGTCCACACCGGTGTTCCGGGTGGACGCCCTCCGTGCATGCGTCGCGGCGCGCGCGGTCATCGCCGCCGGGATCCTTGGTTCAGGTGCGGCTCAGTGGCCGCGCTCGACGGCGTGCGCCGCGGGGGTGTGGATGGCCACCTCGTCCACGGAGTCGCCGCGGCCGAGGATTTGCTTCGGGATCAGGAAGGCGAGGACGGCCATGGCTAGGGCGGCGATGCCCGGGATCCAGACGACCTCGAGGGACCAGAAGCCCATGGCGTAGATGCAGCCCACGAAGAGGGCGAAGCTCACGAGGAAGGCGACGAGGCTGCCCCAGAGCCCGCCGACGTTCGAGTGGTCAATGGGCGTGCCGTTGCGGATCACGACATACTCCTTCGTCAGGTCACGTGGACGCGTCTACGGTGCGAGGACGCGGGGATCTCAGGCCAGGATATCAAGAGTGGCGGACGCGCCGATGCGCGTGGCACCGGCCTCGACCATGGCCAGCGCGTCCTCGCGGGTCCGCACTCCGCCGGAGGCCTTGACACCGATCTCCGGGCCCACGGTGCGGCGCATCAGGGCCACGTGCTCGGCGGTCGCGCCTGCGGTGGAGAAGCCGGTGGAGGTCTTCACGAAGTCGGCCCCCGCCTCCACGGAGGCCTCGCAGGCGAGGACGATCGCGTCCTCGTCCAGCAGGGCGGTCTCCACGATCACCTTGAGCAGTGCCCCGCCCCGGCCGGCGGCGCCCTTCTCATGGGCGGCCTCGGCCACGGCGCGGATGTCCTCCACCAGACGTCGCCGGTCGCCGGCACGCGCGGCGGCGACGTCGATCACCATGTCCACCTCGTCGGCTCCGTCGGCGATCGCCCGGCGGGCCTCGAAGGCCTTCACCTCGGACGAGTTCGCCCCGAGGGGGAAGCCGATCACCGTGCAGGTGAGCACGTCCGAGCCCGCGAGGGCCTTCGCCACGGTGGGGACCCAGCGGGGGTTCACGCACACGGACTTCACGTTCGCCTGCAGGGCTTCGGCCACCACGCGCTCGATGTCCTCTGCGGAGGTCTCCGCCTTCAGCGCGGTGTGGTCGATGTACTTGGCGAGTTCGGCGGCGGTCAGGTCTGCAGTGGTCATCGGAGGCGTTGCCTTTCGGTCGGGTCGTGTCGGCGGCGGGGGCCGCCGTCTGGTGTGGAAGGCGGATCAGCCGGCCACGAGGGCCGCGATCTGCTCGCGCACGGCGTCGAGCCGGGCACGGGCGGCCTGCGGGTCTGCGTCCGTGGTTCCCAGATAGCACTTGAGCTTCGGCTCGGTGCCGGAGGGGCGGATCACCACCCGGGTGCCGGTGTCCGTGGCGAAGAGCAGGCCGTCGGTCGGCGGCAGGTCCGCCGACCCTTCCGCGAGGTCAGTGGAGACGGTCACCGGGTCCCCGGCGAGCTCGGCGATGCCCTCGGCGCGCAGCCGGGCCATGGCCGCGGAGATGACCTGCAGGTCCGACACCCGCACGGAGACCTGGGTCGAGGGCATGGCTCCGGTGAGGGAGTCCAGGTCGGCGAGGGCGTCCCACAGGGTGCGGCCCTCGGACTTGAGCCCGGCCGCGAGGTCGGCCGCTACGAGGGCCGCCGTCATGCCGTCCTTGTCCCTCACCAGGTCCGGGGCCACGCAGTAGCCCAGAGCCTCCTCGTAGCCGTAGCCGATCTCCGGGGCACGGCTGATCCACTTGAAGCCGGTCAGGGTCGCGTGGTGGTCCACACCGGCCTCGGCGGCGAGCCGAGACAGCTGCGGCGAGGAGACGATCGAGCAGGCGGCGGAGCGTCCCATGGCCTCCAGTCGCGGCATCAGGTGTGCCCCGAGCAGGGAGCCGACCTGGTCGCCGCTGAGCATCCGCCAGGTGCCGTCCGCATCGGCGGCGGCCAGGGCGAGGCGGTCCGCATCAGGGTCGTTGGCGATCACCAGGTCCGCGGCGCGCTCGGCGGCGGCTTCGAAGGCCAGGTCCAGGGCGCCAGGCTCCTCCGGGTTCGGGAAGGCCACCGTGGGGAAGTCCGGGTCCGGATCCGCCTGGCGGGGCACCACGTGCACGTCGGTGAAGCCGGCGCGATCGAGCAGCCCGGGCAGCACTGCACCGCCCACGCCGTGCAGCGGCGTGTAGACGATGCTCAGGGCGTCGCGTCCGGTGGACTCGCGGCGGCCCTCGTCCAGGACGCCCAGTGCGGCCTCGGAGTAGGCCTCCACGAGCTCCTCGCCGGCCACATCCCAGCCGGTGTTCGCCATCGGGATGTCTGCGAACCACGCGCCGTGGTCGATCCGGGCGGCGATGTCCGCGTCGGCCGGGGAGACGATCTGGGCTCCGCGTCCTGCCGCGTCGGTCATGCGGCCGCCGAGGTACACCTTGTAGCCGTTGTCTGCCGGCGGATTGTGGCTGGCGGTGACCATGACACCGGCGTCCGCGCCGAGGTGGCGCACCAGGAAGGCGAGCACCGGGGTCGGCAGCGGGCCGGGCAAGAGCGTGACCTGCGCGCCCGCGGCGGTGAACACGCCGGCGGAGTCGCGGGCGAAGGCGGCGGACCCGTGGCGGGCGTCGTAGCCGATCACCACCGAGGCCGCCGCCTCGTCTTCACCGAGGGTGTCCGCCAGGTAGCGGGCGATGCCGGCCGCGGCGCGGCGCACCACCAGGCGGTTCATGCGGGATTCGCCCGGCCCCTCCTCGGCGCGCAGACCTGCTGTGCCGAAGGTCAGCGGACCGGCGAAGCGGGAGCGCACGGCCTTCGGGCCGCGGAGGCGTC